>DATEWS010000607.1:0-3328 GCA_035257785.1 Pyrinomonadaceae bacterium | reverse complement strand
ATCGAGTGCACCCAATCGACGAAATCCCACATAGAATACCACCACGAAGGATAATCGCCATTCCAAGAAGTTGCTCCTCTGAGAAAAATGATCTATACGTTTGGAAATTTCTTCTCAAAGATCAGCGCGTGAGAAAAAGATGTCGATTCAACCATGTAAATTTTATTTCCGTCAGTCCAGAGAATCATCTCAGGACGTATTGTTGAGTCCTTGCTAAACGCGGCGACGATTCTTTCTCCGATCTTCTTCCCATCTTTACGAGTGAGAGTTCTTTTTTCAAAGACCTTAGTAGCGTCCTTTGTGAGCTTGTTCAAGACTCTCTGAGCATTCGTAGATGACTTGCAATAGTAGATCTTAAGAAAGACAACTACGCCGTCACTTGACTCCCAACCCGTCGACGAGAATTCGCAACCATCTTCCGTGGTGCCGTGCACGGCACCTTTCTCTTGAAACGAAATATCTTGAGATATGTCCTGCTGTAAGAAATGATGGTAAGTCATCGCGTACGGCATGTTAGACCCGAGTTCACTCAGCGGCACTGCTGAAATCAAAACGATCAACAATCCCAAAGCACTGAAACTCAACATATTTTAAACCTCCATCAATTGTCATTTCCCCCTGCGGAATGTCTTGTCAACTAAAACTAAACGGTTTTCCATAAACACAATCTTCCAACTGCCTTCCGCGTTCCCCGTTGCCTCTACCTGTGATGGCGGATAACGAATGTCCTAACTCGTGGATTTGCCGGCGCAGGCAAGAATAGTTGGAACTGAAATCCGCGGGAGGATTGTTCGCGAGATAATTAGCATACGGCGAAACATTTATTATTCCGGCCATTCCGAGTCCGAAAGTCGCCCCGAGAACTAGTTCTCCCGGCCCCACCTTAGGATGGGTTGGATTTCTCCTGGCATAGTCGTTACTCATATCCCCTAGTTGAGTGAAGGAGAACGACGAGGAGTTGGTCAAGATCATGATCGGCGTATTATCTCCACCCCTCTACGATACGGATCCGTAGCAGAACCCTGAAAGATACCGAGCGTGTTGGGCGTGGAAGCCTGAATACTCGTGAGCGTTACACCGTTAATATCTTTCACACACTGGGCGAGGCGTCTAATAATTTCAGCAGACAACGCATCGTTGCCAGTGGGCGGTTCAGGATCCGGAGAATCGGTACCAGGACCAGGATTTGCAGGTCCCTCAGAAGGTGGCTCTTCGGGGATGAAATCGTCACCTCTAGAACCGCCTCCGCTTGGGCCCGGTGGGTTTGGATAAATATCAACCTGCACGGACTGCCCGGAGGACAGGCCCATCGTACACATGCCCAGTCTCGTGATCCGCCGAATCCAGGCCCAGGGGATCAACCTGATTGATTGGGTCGTTCGCGGCGTAGGTGTAATGATTGAAGCTTTGCGGGTCAGCGATGCTCCCCGATAGAGCGTCAGGGCTGGTCCAGCGGCCGGCGAAGCTGTCGTATTTGCGGAACCAGGTGTGGTCGAGGCCGGTGGCCTCGTCGCGTTCGGTCATTGCAAATCGTTGGCGAACTTTGTCCGTGACGGAATATTTCTGCGATGTCGTGCGCAGTCCAACGTTCGCGAAGATCTCTTCGCCAAACGGCAGGTAGTCGTGACGGGCGATGATCGTGCTGTTCTCCATTAGCGCGCGGGCCGAGCCTTGCAGATCTGTCAGCGCATATTTGAGACTCGCACTCGTGCTCGTGCCGGGACATAACGCGGTGACGTTCTGCGCAAACTCCGGGCAGACTGCAAACGCGAGGCGCACGTTACTGCGTCCGTTCGTTGGCGTCACACTCACCCAGTAGTTCAAACCTGACGTATCCGGCGTGCGCTGCAGAAATGCTTCGTATAAGTCAGTCACGAACTGCGTGTCAGTCGTATTCATGTTCGTGTATTCAGTTGAGTTGAATAGCGTGTTTCCGAGATCCTGCGC
This sequence comes from Pyrinomonadaceae bacterium, assembly GCA_035257785.1. Taxonomy (GTDB): domain Bacteria; phylum Acidobacteriota; class Blastocatellia; order Pyrinomonadales; family Pyrinomonadaceae; genus PSRF01. Next base: position 1,381 of record DATEWS010000607.1, on the reverse strand, counting down.
CGCTCCGATCAAAGCACGAACGCCACGTGCCTGGGCTTGCGTGAGTCTTGTGGTCCAGTATTCCAATTCGCCCGAGTTTGGCTGCCTTCCGAGCGCCCCCTGGTAGAAGTCTTTAATGAACTGATCAATCGATTTGTAACAGGTGGAAGCAGCTTCATAGACAGCCAGCACTTGCCCCCCGCGATAGATGTTCTCACGTTCGAGCGAGCCATTCTTGTAGTCTGCCACTAACTGCCCAAAGATGTCGTAAACCATCTGTCGGGTGATGTTGTTGCCAGACGTCTGCACACGTTGGCCCATGCAGTCGTAGAGCGAGTCCTGCGTTCCGATCTCGTCGGTCCCGGCGGCAGTAATCTGGCGGCCGTTCGCATCGTAGGTGTAGTTCATACCATCACCTTGAGGATCAACGCGAAACTTCTTGTCCTGCGTGATGTTGCCGGCGGCGTCGTACGTGATCGGCGTAGATCCGGTGGACACAAACCGGTTCGTACTAGTTGAGATATCGCTTGCGACCACAGGTGTGAAGCCTACGATCGTATTGCCGCTACCTGATTGAAAACGATTACCATAGCGATCGTAAGTAAACTCCTGCTTCCAACTCGGCGTGCTGCCGGTTCCCTGCTGATACTCCGCGGCAGTCGAGAGTCGACCGAGTTCGTCATACGAAAATCGTTGCTCCCACTCTTTGGTAGACGAACCATTAATCACACCATCGATACGACCGATCTGCCCGTTGTTTTTCGACTTATCCACACTTCCATTACTCTGCGTAACCTGGCCATACAAATAATCGTAACGCTGCAACTCCGATCCGCTGCTGCTCTGCTTCAACTTGATCTGACTCACCTGCAACGCGTTGTTGTAAGCCACTGAATGCACAGCGCCATTACCCCACGTCTCAGAAAGCATTCCTCCACTCGGCGCATAAGTGAAACTCGAAGCAAAGCTGGTCGTGCCGTCGCCGATCTGCGAGAGTCGTCCCGCGTTGTCATACGAGTGCGTGAGCACACGGCTGGTCGGATACGTTTCAGTAGACAGTAACCCCGCGAGGTTATAGGTATAACTGAGCGAGTAAGTGTTTGAACCAGTCACCTGTTTCTGCACGTTCACACGGCCCATGTTGTCGTAACCATAGTAAGTGCCGGTAGTCGAACTACTGCTGCCGTAAGTCATGGCAATCAAGCGTCCATTCGCGGAGCCGTGAGTGTAGCTTGGCGCGCCACTGGGAAGCGTTTGCGAGTCGTAGTAGTAACGCGCATCGGGTGTCGCATCGGAATAATCGATCAACGTCACACGATTAAGGTCATCGTAGTAGAAGTCCGTTTGAATGCCGCGCGCGTCGTATCCGTGAGTCAGCAGCCCGTGTGAGTTGTACTCAAAC
>DATEWS010000606.1:0-4395 GCA_035257785.1 Pyrinomonadaceae bacterium | reverse complement strand
TGGGCGCCGTCTTTCATCGCCTGCACGGCTTCATCGATCGAGCCGAAGGCAGTCATAACGATCACGGGCACGTCAGGATCGGCGGCGCGCGCCGCCCGTAGAACGTCGAGACCCGAGCCGTTCGGCATGCGCAGATCTGTGAGCACGAGACGATGACGGGCGTCCGCGATTTCGTTGAGCGCCGCCCGGGCGTCAACCGCTTCCGCTACACTGTATCCGGCATTCTCGAGGGTTAATCGCAGTACGCGACGCAGACTGTCTTTGTCTTCGACGAGTAAGATATCGGCCACTAGCCGACAATGATCGATTTTTCCGTCGCTGGGTGTCAAGAGATTTACTTGGGGCGGGTCAGTACCGCAACGCGGTAGCGTCGGGTTGGATGTGATGCTGGCACGTCGACCCGACGCTACCGCGTTACGGTACTGACCCGACATCTCAAGAGAAGCCAGCTTCCTATTCCTGTCACCGAAAGTAACAAAGCCAGCACGGCTCTCAATCAAAACTCGCCAATTCGCGCGCGATCCTTGACGGAACAACTATTGCCCAAGGGATGGACCAGGCCGCAGGTTTGCCCGGCCGTGCAGAGGAGCTTCGGAGGGGACGCGCCAATGGACCGCAATAACAGATCAGCCAGTCAACACGGGTTCACGATCGTGCAGATGATTGTCGCGCTCGCGATTATCTCGATCGTCTCGACGGTCGCCGTGCTCGGGGTCAAGTCGTCGCGCGAGCATTTCAAAATGCAAAGCTCTGCACGCCTGTTTGCTTCCTACTGTGAAAAGGCGCGAGCCGACTCAGTTCGCCGGCATGCGGGCACCGGCGAGGAAGCGTCAATCGAGATGTTTGGTGAGGGCACCACCACTTACAACGTGACGATGGATTTTGGTTCCGGCGTCGAGACGCGTACGTTTCAGCTCGATCCGGGAATCCAGTTTGGTTCGAAAGCGAAAAAAGTAACATTCGACTGGCGTGGGCGGCTGCTCGGCGAGGCAGAGGTATTCCAAATCGAAAGTATCTACCTCAACGAACGTATTCCGGTTGATGTGTCAGGGTCCGGCGATGTAACCATCTGGTCACAGTTTTTCCCCGATCAGTTAATTCCGGAAGTGACGATCAGCAATGCTCCCGACGACGTAGACCACGAGTCGCCATCGCCATCGCCATCGGTATCACCGTCTGTTGAACCGTCACCGAGTCCGAGTCCACCGTCAGACGGAGCAAGTCCGACTCCTACTCCGAGTCCGACTGCTTCTGCATCTCCGACCGCTACACCACATGGAAATGGCGCCGGCAGCGATGGAAATAACGGAAACGGAAACAATGGTAATAACGCGTCACCAACTCCGACGGCGACGCCCAGTCCGTCGCCGTCCGGGGATCTTCCACAATGTGTCGCAACGATTAGTCCCAGCACACTTTTTTTAAGCCAGGGTAATGATCCAACGAAACTGACCGGGACAGCTACGTTCACGATGACGAACGCAACCGGAGTCCGCACCATCAGCTTTGAGCAACCAGGAAACGGAAACAGCCTGGTCCTCAGTTGGTCGTTGTCAAGAATTGACGGCAGCGGTTCAAGCGTCCTTACCGTCACCACCAAGAACGGCGCCGGTAACCGCGGCGATTTCACAGTGAATGCCAAAACTGACCCTGCTTGCGGTTCCGGTGCGAAGTTAACTGTTTCAGTGAGCAATTAAGGCGGCATATGGAACTCAGGCACAAAGAACAACAAGGCTTCACTCTTTTGGAAGCCGCGATCGCGCTGGTGATCCTGATGATCATCGGACTCGGTATCGCTTCTCTCTTCACGTATGCCATACAAGCCAACGCTAACGCCGACGATCGTGAATTATCGATGGCTATTGCACAGAAGCGCATGGAGTGGCTGCGGACGATACCGTTTAATACAACAACCCGACATGTCGCTTTCTCATATCCCAACGGTGGTTTGGAGGTGACCGCCACCGCCGGAGTGAGTGAAACCGTCACCAATGCGGGTCGAAGTTATACGGTGCGTACTGTGATTTCGAACCTGAGCACTGTTCCGGCGGGACAGCCCGACGCTGGTGAGCCAACCTCGAAGCGCATTGAAGTTTCAGTCACACCCGCAGGAGCGGCGACTGCGTTCGAGACAGTAACGGTTGCCACTCAAAGATCTACTCAGGTGGTTGGGACTTACTAAAAGTATTTCCAGGTAGCGAGGACTTTATGAGTTCATTGAACAAAAAAGCCAGCGGCGGTTTCTCACTCCTTGAACTCCTGATCGCGATGGTCATTACGATGGCGTTGATGACTGCTGCGAGTACGCTGTTGGCGAATGCTCTGCGCGTGCGCAGTCGTGAGAATCAGAAGTCTGACGCCCTTGCCGATGCTCAGCGAGCCCTCAACATCATGTCGCGGGAAATAGCGAATGCCGGGTTCAACTTAACCGGTAACGGCATCGTCGCCGCGGATTCCAGTGCCAGTACACTTCGGATTCGTTCGAATCTGAATCGATATGCGGTCGATGATCCTCTGGCAACCGCCACCTCACGCGACAGTATTATGACTGAGAGCGAAGACATCAAATACTTCCTCAACGACGCTGAAGATACAAAGTACCTGGTGCGACACGATCCGTATGGAAACGGCAGTACGGTGTTGGCCAATCGCATCGACACAATGACTATTCATTACTTCGATCAGAAAGTGACTTACACGGCTCCATCGGGCGGCACAGACATCACTGGTTGGTCGGCGACGCCAGTAGATCCGGCAAGTGCGAAATACATCGTCATAGCCATCTCGGTCACGCTGGACGCAGTTGGAACACCAGACTCGCCCGGTTATCACCCGCCATACACAGTGCTGCTTTGCTCAGACGTAACGCTGCGGAACTCGGATTTATGGAATTACTAGTTCACCAATCAAGAGGCCTGGGTCAATGAGAACACAACAGCCAACTCAGAAGTTTGCAAAACGCGCTGGGGAAAAAGGCGCGGCGCTCATCACAGCAGTTCTTCTTTCCATGTTGTTGTTGGCTGCCGGCGGCACCCTTGTTCTTACTTCGACGATGACGGGCATAACTGCGCGAGATTCGACGGCTGAGATGCAGGCTTACTATGCGGCGGAAGCCGGCGTAGCCAGGACACTCGAAGTAATTAGAGGCAACGTTGACTCGACTCCGACGGGCACACGCGCTTCATTCCACAACCTTCGATGTTCGCGCACTCTCTGGACCATTACATCGGGTTCGGCTGTTAATGTTGCTTCCGATGGATCGTCGACCTTTCAGGTCACTGAGATTCTGGATCCTGACAACCTGACACCGGATTGCTCAAGCGCCTCCTATAAGCCCTCCGAGCTTAGAGTTCACGTCCTGGGACTTGGTCCGAAAGATAGCAAGAAGGAGATGGAGATCGTCGTCAGTCGTTACACACTGGACTATCCCGTGAAGGCAGTCGTCACTTTGCCGAACGGTTCCGGAAACCCAATCGCGTTCGCGCTCGGCGGTAGTAACGTGACGTCAACTATCGGTACCGACCTTGATAACGCTGGAAACTCTCTCTCCGCATTTGCAGTGAGTCAAGCCGACTACAACACCACCAACAACGTCATCGACGGGTGCAATGCCGATGGAACCAACTGTAGCGGTAGCGGACCAAACGTGACACCACCCGATCCGATGGTCCTGACCAACACGAACAGCCCAAGCTTTTTGCAATCAGTTTCCAACGCGAGAGAGTTTTTGTATGGCACTGAAGGAATGATGAATTCTGCCATCAACCAGGGACGCTATTTCACGAGTGGCGACGCTGCGATCGCGAGCGCAGCAGGTCTCGGCGCCAGTAATCCGGATGGTGTTTTCACGTTTGTTGATGGCGATCTTATTTTGGGACCAGGTAATCCGAGTGGCCAGGGAACTCTAATCGTCACCGGCGATCTTACCCTGAACGGAAACTTCAACTGGAACGGCGTGATTATGGTGCTCGGTAAGGGCCGCGTGTATCGCACCGGCGCCGGACACGGAAACATTTATGGCGCGATGTTCGTGGCCAATTTCGCGCGCGATGGCGCCGACACCGACGCGTTTGGCGCGCCAGTGTTTGATACCTCCGGTGGCGGCACGGCGAATATCCAGTACAGTTCAAACGCGATTGACAAGGCGAAGGCGGTAGGCGGCCACGCGGTTAAAGGGGTGCGCGAGTTGTAGACGATGCGCTTGTTTAATCCACAGATTACACAGATTTGTACGAAAACATCTGTGTAATCTGTGGATAGCTGTCTCTGGAATCTCCCAACCTTTATTAATTTATCTCCAATTGTCTAGCGGGAATCGTCCGCTGTGGTTGAGGTGCCGCACGCCGCAATTGCAGTTGGACGGTAAAGCGCCCCGGCGATCTCTGATCGCCGGGG
>DATEWS010000605.1:0-3282 GCA_035257785.1 Pyrinomonadaceae bacterium | reverse complement strand
CGATCACAATCGCATACAACTTGGCGAAGGCGAGTCGACTTATGAATGCGCAGTCGAGGCTCTGAAAAACTGGCAACAGTTTGATCTCGGATGGGTGACGATTGTGCCGCGCGGAGTAGTGGTCGAGACGGGAGCGACAGTCGCAGTTAAAGCACGCGCGTTTGGGACGTGGTCGTTGAATGCGTGTCGCGTCGTTTACGTCATCGACGAACCGAGACGTTTCGGATTCGCTTACGGAACGTTGCCCGATCATGTCGAACGTGGCGAAGAACGTTTCTTTGTCGAATGGCTGGACGACGACTCCGTTTGGTACGACATCCTCGCGTTCTCACGCCCACAGCATCCGATCGTAAAGCTCAGCGCTCCACTTGCGCGCCGACTTCAGAAACGTTTCGCGCGGGAATCTCTGGCGCGAATGAAATCGGCCACGGATTTAATCCGCGGATAAAACTTCGGTCGCTGTGCGGCATGGCGGCGAATCCTTCCCGAGTTTTTTAAAAATCAGATCCACACACTCTTCCGCAAGGCTGCGATACGTCGTGAGTTTTCCGCCAACGATCGACAGCAGATTCGGAAGCCGCGGATGCTCGCGGATGAAGTGCCTGCGCGTGATGCTTTGTTCGTCTTTTTCACTCGTGAGCGGAAGCGGTCGCACGCCGGAATAAGTATGCAGAATGCTTTCGCAGGTGAGGTGCGCGGCGGGCAAAGCGAGGTTTGTCTCTGAAAGCAGGTACTCGATTTCCCACGGTTCGCACCTGACCTCATCCGGATCGCCTTCAAAGCGAACGTCGGTGGTACCAATCAGGTAGAGTTTGTTCCACGGAATGATAAAGATCGGCCGCGCGTCGCTGCGGGCCTCGACGTAGAGGGCGTTCGCAGGCGCGCCGGGAAATGGCGCTACGACGATGTGACTGCCTTTCGTGCCGCCAATCAGCTTGGGACTCTTCACCGGGATGCGCTCGAGTACCAAGTCGATCCACGGTCCCGCGGCGTTGATAACTACAGCCGCTTCAGCAAACTTATTCTGGCCAAACTCAGCTCCCGCGATCTTGCCGTCGTCTACCGCTAACTTCGTCACGCGCGTGTGAGTAAGCACTTCGGCGCCAAACTCACGCGCCGACCGCACATTCTCCATCACCAGACGCTCGGGAAATTCGACTTGCGCGTCGTAATAAAGTGCCGAGCCGACCAAACCGTCAGGGTTCAATCCCGGCAACTGTTGCAGAGTCTGCGCGCGCGACAGCATTTGATGATTAGGCAGCGACTTACCCCACGACAGCAGATCGTAGAGAATCATGCCCGCGCGAATCATCAGCCGCCCACGTTTGCTCTGCTTGTAAATCGGGATCGTGATCGCGAGCGGCTTGACCAGATGTGGAGCAATTCGCAACAAGATTTCACGTTCACGAAGCGACTCATGCACGAGACCAAACTCGAAATGTTCGAGATAACGTAAGCCGCCGTGAATGAGCCGCGTAGATGCAATGGTCGTCCCTTCGCCGGGTTCGCCCTTCTCGATCAACAACACTTTCAACCCGCGCATCGCAGCATCACGAGCGATGCCGGCGCCGTTGATCCCAGCGCCAATGACGATTACATCGAATCGCACCATATCGTGTTGAGCATACACTGTCTCAGGCAGAACTAACCCGCTTCGATGCCGATTAACTCTCGCGCCCTTGGCCCAACTAAAATTTGAGAAGTCTCAAGACGAAGTTACTCGCCGATGTTCTCGTGACAGGTCTTTGAGAACCCTCAATTCGCAGAAATTCCTTTTTAAAAACGCATTCGCGGGCATGGACCTTGCTCGCATTCAAAGCCTCCGTAGTTCAGATCAAGAAGGAGCATAACAATGAGAGTCTCCCGGCTAAAAACGATTCTTCTCCTTTCCTCTTTTCTACTCACCCTTTTCTTAACTCCCATGATAGCCCGCGCCGACGATGACGATGAGGACGATTACGACGTGAAAGCTCGCGTCGCGCGCATCAGCATGCTCGACGGCCAGGTTAACCTGAAACGCAATGACAGTAAGGACTGGGAAGCGGCCAAGCTGAATCAATCGCTTGTCGAAGGCGACACAGTCAGCACGAGCGCCGACAGTAAAGTCGAAATACAAATCGACGCCCGCAATTTCATTCGTCTCAGCAGCAATTCCGTCCTGCGTATCATCACGTTGCGCGATGAAGGCATCGCCATCAGCACTGTCGAAGGCACGATGACCGTTCGTCTCGCAAACTTCGACCGCAAACGCGGGTATTTCGAAGTCGACGCGCCGAAAACGACTCTCGCCGCCGAGAAAAGTGGGTTCTACCGCATTGACGTTCCGAAAGACGGTCACGTTCGTTTGACCGTGCGCGATGGCGGCAGTGCCCGGATTTACTCCGACACTTCCGGTTTTTCGCTTCGCGACGGCCGCGCTGCGGAACTCGTCGTCTCAGGCGAAACTGCTGGTGATTGGGATCTGATGGCTGCTGCGCCACGCGACGCGATTGACGATTGGGTTGTTGAGCGCGAGCAGTACCTCGCGCAGCGACTGAAGTATGACGTCAAGTACTACGACGAAGATGTTTGGGGCGGCGAAGATCTCGGTGCTTACGGCGACTGGATCAAGACTGACGATTACGGTTGGATCTGGCGTCCGTTCCCGAGTTCGATCAGCGTTTACAGCGATTGGGCGCCATATCGTTACGGGCAATGGACCTGGGTTCCGCCTTATGGTTGGACATGGGTCGGTTACGAGCCATGGGGTTGGGCGCCTTATCACTACGGACGCTGGGTTTACTACAACGGTTACTGGGCCTGGTGTCCACGAAGCCTGTTCTATCGGAACCGCAGTTGGTGGCGCCCGGCGCTGGTCGCGTTCTCGTTCGACTTCTCGTTTGGCGATAATGTTTGCTGGTATCCGTTGAATTACTACCAGCGAGATCCACATTCGCGTCGTTATCGTCACGATCGAGATCGCGATCGAGATCGAGACCGCGATAGAGATCGTGATCGACGACGACACGATCACGACAACTGGCGTGGCGTGACACGTATGCCGCGTCGAGATTGGGGTAATCCCGATCATCGCGGCCGGGGAGTTGAAGAACCGATTGCGCGCCGAGTGATCGACCGCCATCCTGAGCGTGATGATCTACCGCGTCGCGATGGTGGTGGCGGCAGAGTCCCGGTGGTCCATATTCCGGATCGACCGACAGGCGCCGGCGAGCGTACACCGGGAGTGGCGCTGGATGACGATCTTCGTCGCAACAGAATTTTTCGCGGGCGCGAGCCACGGCC
>DATEWS010000604.1:0-14401 GCA_035257785.1 Pyrinomonadaceae bacterium | reverse complement strand
CCAAACTGCGTTCGCAACGTCGGACGCTTCGGCGCGCGTGGGTCGGGGATTCGCCACCATCGACTGCAACATCTGCGTCGCCGTGATGACCATTTTATCAGCCTTGATCGCGTGCTCGATGATTCGCTTTTGATAGACGGGCACGAGCTCGACGCTCGTTTCGACACCCAGATCGCCGCGAGCGACCATCACGCCATCAGCAGCCGCGATGATCTCATCCAGATGGTCGATCGCCTCGGCCTTCTCGATCTTGGCGATCAACGGCGCGCGACCGCCGGCTTCGCTGATCAGTTTCTTCGCATTCTCACAATCGCTGGCGCGTCGCACAAAAGAAAGAGCGATGTAATCGGCGTTCTGTTCGACCGCCCACTTCAGATCGATAATGTCTTTCTCGGTGAGTGAGTCGATCGGCAACTCGACTCCAGGCAAGTTGATGCCTTTGCGTTCACCCAGCAGTCCACCGTCGATGACTCGACAAACCACGTCCGTGTCGTCAGCACTTTCAACGATGAGCGACAACGCGCCATCGTCGAGCAGCATGCGTGTGCCGCGTTGTACGACGCGCGGAAGGTCGTGATAGTTCGTTGAAACCTGATGCTCGTCACCGATGATTGGTCGCGTTGTGATCGTAAATGCTTCGCCGGCGACGAGTTTGACGGGCTCATCGTCTTTTAACTCGGCGGTGCGAATTTTTGGACCAGAAAGATCGACGAGTACTGCGATAGGTCGCCCCAGTTTTTCGGCTGCGGCACGAGCCCGTTGAATGTCGAGAGTCTTCTCTTCGTGCGTTCCGTGCGACATGTTGATGCGCACGCCGTTAGCGCCCGCTGCGATCAGTTGTTCGACTATTTCCGGCTCGCGTGATGCTGGCCCAAGTGTGATTAAAATCTTTGCTCGTCTCAAAAGTTTAGCCCTGTAGGTTGATGTGTTTATTGAGCCGGAGTCTTCAGTCCGGTTTCGACCGCGGCATCGAGATACACGCCCGTTTCTGGTCCAAAGCCGGTGAAACGTTGCACGAGTTGACCCTGACGATCAAACACAAACGTTTGCGGAATCGCATCGCTGTCAGCAAGTAAAAACGCGACGAGATCATCGTCAGGAGTTCCGAGTGTGTATGAAATACCGAATTGTTTTGCGAATTCCGGGACCTTCGGCAGGTCATCTGCTCCGCCCACGTTGAGTCCGACGACGACCAGTCCCTGCTCTTCGTACTTCTTTTGCAAGCCGATCAAATGAGGCACGCTGTCGCGACAAGGCGCACACCACGTCGCGTAAAAGTCCAGGACCAGCACCTTTCCTTTGTACTCGGAAAAAATAGATCGTTTTCCCTCGATGGACTGCCAACCCATGCTCGCGAGTGACGCTGCTCTGCCGGTTGGCGGCATCGGATAGGTTGTACCTGGAGGTGGACCAGAGATGACTGGCGTGTTGGTGTTCGTAGTTGGTGGATCGTTACTGTTACAGGAAGTTAATGACACCAAACAGCAAAGAAGAATTACAACTCTTCTCTGCGCTCTCTGCGGCCCTCTGCGCTCTCTGCGTTTAAAAAACTTCTTAACACAGAGGACCGCAGAGGACCGCAGAGAGCGCAGAGGAAACATTTCAGAACTCTTTGTCTCCATCGTGGTGGGCCACCGGCGTTTCGTTTGGTTCCTGTGGAAGCGGCTCACCGGGGACGCGATACTCGCCTTCGACCCACTTGCCGAGGTCGACGAGTTGGCACCGCTCAGAACAGAAGGGACGAAAAGGATTGTCTTTCCAGGTGACTAGTTTACCGCAGGTTGGGCACTTCATGAATCTTTAGCCACGAACACGACCACAGCGCATCAAAGAGATGCCGGTCGTTTGATCAATATTCGTCGTTTGACGAATGCGATCGTACCTTCGCGGCGCATGGCATTCAAGCGCACCGTGACGCTTTCACGGGTGGAGCCCACAATGGACGCGATTTCGCGGTGAGGAAGGGGAATATCGATGAGTACGCCCTCTGGTTCGGAGACCCCGTAACGCATGGAAAAATCGGCCAAAAGTCGATCGAGACGGGCGGGAATGGCGTTCAAAGCAAAGTCAGCAAGGCGGCGCTCCGCATGTTCAAGTCGTTGACCGATTAGACGGAAAGTGTAATCATGAAGGCGGTCATCCTCAGCCATCCCCCGTTTGAAATCCCCGACTTGGATTCGCAGGAGCCTTGAATTTTCGTAGGCAATTGCAGAATTCGCTCGTTGCCCCGCAGCAGAATAGAGAGCTGATTCCCCAAAGAGCGACCCCTCTGGGAGGATATCAATGACGGCTTCGCGGCCGTTGTCAGTTTCGATTCGGCAGAGTTTTATTCGGCCATGAATGATCGCATACAGGCAATCCGCAGGTTCGCCGGCTCGGTAAACAAAACGACGGCGCCGGAAGTCAAGGACCACTGAATTGCGAGCCATCTCGCTGACGAGGGCATCATCCAGTGTTGAGCCAAAATCCAATCGACGAATTATCTGAGCGCGATCTTCCGGAGTTAAATCCCGCGCGCGCTTCTGTTCCTGCAGGGCATTCATCTCGTTGTCCTTTTGGGCATCGAGTTACAGTTTCCAGCTTGAATCGTTTAAGGCCGCGTTGTGCTCGTATTCAAAGTGGTCCTGTGCGGGCTAGTTTCTACGACAATTGTAAGGAAACCCGCGCGATGTTTCCCAGGCTTGTTAACTCTCGATTGAATCTTTTGACGCAATACTAGGGCGAGTACTGGCACGAACGCCTAACCGAGGCCCGAACTGTAGCATGAAGCACCAAAGCGCGCAAGACTAATAAAAGGTCCAACATTCTCGTTTTATGCACTCAAAATCCAATATTCTCGTAGTCGACGATAACCCCGATAAATTGCAGTTAATTGAAGCCGCCCTGAGTCTTGCCGGTTACCACGTAACCAAGGCGACAGACGGTGTTGAGGCGCTCGCGGCCATTGAGTCGTATCAGCCTGACCTGGTGATAACTGACGTCATGATGCCGCGTATGAATGGCTACGAGTTGGCCCAACGAATCAGGGCCAATCCGGTCACAAAGTTTATTCCGGTCATCATGCAAACGGCTGCGGGCCGGCGTGCTGAGGATCTTCGCAGGGCCAGCGAAGTCGGAGCGCTGGGTTACATCACGGATCCGACTGATATCGATCTGCTGTTGGCCCGGACTAGAACGCTGCTCGAGTTCAAAGCTTATCTTGACGTTTGCGAGGAAGCTGCGTTTACGGACCACCTGAGTGGCCTCGCAAACCGCCGCCGGTTTGAACGACAGCTCGAACGAGAAGTTGGTCGTGTTGAGAGGTTTGGTCATCCTTTCACGCTGCTGATGCTCGACATCGACAGTTTTAAGAACCTGAACGACAGTTTTGGCCACGACGCTGGCGATGACGCGATACGCCGTCTGAGCAAAGTCTTGCGCGAGGGCACGCGCGGCATCGATCTGGCCGCGAGAATCGGCGGCGAGGAGTTTGCTGTGTTGCTGGTCGAGACCGGCAAAGAAGGTGGGCTTGAAGTTGCCGAACGCTTGCGGGCGGCGATCAAGGCTTTGGAACTTCCGCAGGCCGGTCACATCTCGGCGAGTTTTGGGGTTGCAGAATGTCCGCGCGACGCGCAAACTGCTGCCGATATCCTGAAGGCGGCGGATGTCGCGTTGTACGAAGCCAAGAGAAACGGCCGCGATCAGGTGGTGGCGCTCGAGCCGGTGCGGTCGAACTCGATGGCGGCAGGCGACGTACAAGGCGATGGGAATTTGGGAGTTGCATCGCGAGGATAGGCATGACTGATTACAAAGAACGACTGGACGAGTGGCAGCAGGCCGCGCGCCGTAAGGCTCGCGAGCTCGACGAGAAATATTCGATCTCCGATATCGTAGGCGAAGCGGCAAAGCGTGGCGCGGACACTGTGGCGAGTGGCGCCGACCGTCTGCGCGCCGAAGCTGAGCGACTGACGGATGACGATGACGTCGGTGAGACCGCACGTCGTGCTGCGAGTCATGTGAAGAAGGCCGGCAAGGCTATGCGCGACGTCGCCGGCGACACAGGGAAGAAAGTTTTTGACGATGCGCGGACTTACTACGATCGAGCTTCGCAGATTTACGACACAGGCGCGCGCTTCACGCGTGCTTCGACTGCTGCGACGGCCGGCGCGCTGAAGGCTCGCGATTGGATCAAAGCAAATCCTGGCAAAGCTGCTGTAGTTTCTGTTTCGTTAGTGTTGGGTATCAGAGCCGGCGCTGCATTTCCTGGTTTAGACGCGGTGTTGTTGGGTTCGCATCCACACTGGCTAACGCATTCGGCGCTGCCCGTTTGGGGACTGCACAAAGCGAGCGAGAAGTTTGACAAGTATCTGAAAAAGCAGGAACAACTGATCGCGCGTGGAGAACTCGACGAAGCGGCACAACAGCGCGTGGAGTTTGAACGCAAGGTCGCGAAGTACGTCGGCGCGCCATTGCTGGGTGCATTTAGTTGTGCAGCAGGCGCCGCGATGTGGGCCCAGATCTTCCAACCCGGCGCAATCACCGGCGCGCCGATCAGTTGGCTACTCGGCGGCAATCCATTCCTCGACGGCGTCTGGCTATTCGCAAACGGCGTCATCTGCTTCCACCAGGGCTACAAGTTTTTCATGATCGCTTTGGCGAACCAGGAAGAAGTCGTCCGTGTCGTCCGCGAGATCAAAGGCCTGCTACCCGCCGCAACTGTTTAGCCGAAATCCGCGGCTCAATCATCGAATCGAAATCGGGAACGGCCAGAAGCAGAGGGCAAAGACGAGCAGGGTGATGATGGCGATCACCGTTCGCTTTGTTCCCAGCGGTTCCATGATGCCCGGCGGCGGGTGTGGGACCTTCATCATGATTCCCAATAAGACCGCGTAAAGAAATCCGCTCGGGCTGTTGTGCCACCAGAAGCCCAACAGCGCCAATACCACCACCGTTACGAAAGCGACTCGTGAGATAACGTGATGTGCGCGTCCGCCGAAGACTGCAAACGTCCCGTGACCACCGTCAAGTTGGCCCACCGGCATCAGATTTAAACTCGTAACGAGCAGACCAATCCACGCCGCCATGTAAAGCGGATTGATCGGTGAGTTCGGATCCAATGGAACTCCAGCCAGCTTTGATATCAAACGAAACAGCAGCGGATCGTTGAAGTAGATCAACTGACCCGTAGCGTGTATCTCGGCGGCCGGTCCAACAGTCAAAATCCCCGCCACAGCCACAGGCAGAGCCACAACAAACCCGGCAAGTGGACCAGCAAGACCAATATCAAACAACGCGCGTCGCGTCGGAATAGGCGAGCGAATCTTGATAAACGCTCCAAACGTTCCCGCAAGAAAGATCGGCGGCGCTGGAATAAAGTAGGGCAAGGTTGCGTCGACTTTGTAGTAGCGGCACGCGAGATAGTGGCCCATCTCATGCGAAAAAAGAATCGCGAGTAACGACGCTGAAAACGTCGCGCCTTCCGCAATCAAATGCGGATTTCCTAAAGAATACTTAAACAACTCCGCGCCCCAGTAAAGATACGAGAGCGGGAGATACAGCAAGTAATCGAGGGGCGTGGCAAGTGGCGGCTCGGGCGTCTGCACTTCCGGAGCCACGAGGATGATGCCGGCGAGCGTAGTAGTGATGATCGTCAGAATCAGAAGACTGCCGTGCAGTCGCCACTCGCGCGCTGAAATCGCCGGAGCGGTCCGTTCGAAGTTGAAACCCGGTGGTATTGATCTAACCGATTCCGCCATTCCCAGTCCTTAAGAAGCCGAAAGGCTAGAGTCTGGATGCTCGCGCCACTCCAACTCTAGCCTCGAGTTAAAACCCTTGAAGTTGACCAATGCTAAAAATCGTCGTCGTCGCCTAAATCGTCGTCAACGTCGACGTCGGTGTCGCCGCCGTCGTGAGCCTGAAGGTCTTTCCCGGGCTTGAAGCGAATCGTCTTGCCCGACGGAATCGCCACCTCTTCACCGGTGCGAGGATTTCTACCGACGCCTCGCTTCCGCGGTTTCACGACAAAGACGCCAAACCCGCGCAGCTCTATTCGTTCACCCCTTGTCAGCGCTTCCTTCATCGAATGGAAAAGAGCTTCGACGGCTTGCTCGGCCTTCATCTTCGGCACGCCGGTCTTATCAGCAACGCGATTGATGATATCCAACTTAATCACGACTAGGGGCCTCTTTTCTGCTTCGCCAGGGCACGTTCACCGGGGCAGCAAAATGCAGGCGACGATGATAGAAAGCGTAGGTAAAGCCTGTCAAGGAATCGCTTTACTGATAGTTTGACAAGGGCGCGAGGTGAAAGATAACCTCAAACCGCCATAGAGTGTTTGATTTATGTTTGGAATTCGAAAACGCCGGCCACCTCCGTTCGGTGGCGTTCACATAGACGACGACAAAGACATCCAGGTTCACAAGCCCGAAGATGCCTCGCGAAACGATCTTTGGTCTGAAGCGCGCCTGCTGCTTCGCGATCTGATCTTTGCATTGATGATCGCGGCGCTCGTCGTGGTTTTCATCGTGCAACCAGTGAAGGTTGAGGGCACTTCGATGTTGCCACGTTTGCACGATGGCGAACGAATCTTTGTCAACAAGTTGATCTACTACGACGACTATCGCTGGGCGCCCAAGGTTGACCGCGGCGACATCGTCGTTTTCTGGTTTCCCGACGATCCGTCGAAGAGTTACATCAAGCGAGTCATCGGTTTGCCGGGTGACAAGATTCAAGTTCACGAAGGGATCGTTAGCGTAAACGGCCGTGACCTCGAGGAAACTTATCTCGATCAACGTTTGAACTTATCGCACCGCACTCTGCCTGAAGTTTACGTAAGGCCCAATTACTACTTCGTGATGGGCGACAATCGCGACAACTCGAGCGATTCACGAATCTGGGGGCTGGTGCCGAAAAAATACATCTACGGGAAAGCGCTGTTTCGCTACTGGCCACTGACGGCAGCCAGTGTCATTCATCACGAAGACATCAACCAGGTGGGGCCGCAGTCGCCTGGGTTTATGCCCGGGTTTCAGCCCACTCCCGACGGAGAACCGACGCCAGAACCTTATATACCTGGTGAATCATCGCCACAGCCCTGATTTCTTATGATTGATTGGCTGCGCTACCTGCTCATGATTTTCTACGCTCCGGTGCGTGGAATGCGGGGCATGCGCGACCGTGGGTCGCTCGCGCCAGTTGCGTTAATGGCGTTTCTCAGTCAGGCCGGATTCAACTTCGTGATGGAGAAGTTTGGCATCACTGGAGCTGTCGGCTTGTTCTCGGATCTTTTTCGGGCTGGAAAGGTCGTGGCCGTTGTGGCGATCCTTCTGGTTCCGATTCTCACGCTAATTGCCAACACATTTGATCGACGCGGCAGTTTCCGAGTTGTGCTCACGCAGGAATATGCGCCACTTGCGGCGACTCTGTTTTACGTGCTCACGGCGGCGAACATCTTCTCAATACTGATTGCTGCTTTTTTCCACTACACCGGAATCCAGGCGCAGTACGTTGCCTACGTGGTCCAACATGCAGATGAATACCGCGGAATGTTACCGCCCGGTCCACAGTATGACGAGGAATTCAGAAATCCGCTGATGGTTTCGTACCGTCTCTTCACCGGTTTTCAACTCTGGTTGTTCGGACTCGGCGCCTTCATTGGAGTGAAGGAAACTTTTCGCATGTCGGCGCTGCGCGCGTTCGCGGTAACCGTCATTGGCGCGCTCGGTTCGTCGTTACTCCTGCCGATTGCGATGCACTTGTTTTCCGGAGTTTTTGGTTCGCCGTTTCTGCTGTTTCTCTTGATCCTGCTGCTGCGTGGTTATTTCGTCGACATCATGAGCAGCCATCGTGCGAAGGCAGCGTTCAAACAGAATCTCGAGTCAGCGACTTTGAATCCCGCGGATGCGTCGGCACATTACAATCTCGGACTGATCCATCAGAGCCGCGGCGAATTCGACGAAGCTAAAGCGCGCTTTGAACGCGCCCTGGGGATCGATCCGGAAGAGATTGATGCTGCATATCAACTGGGCCGCATCGCTCGACAACAGAAGCGATATGGTGACGCGATTCAGAATTTCGAGCACGTGGTGACGCGGAATCCCGCGCATTCGCAGCACGAAGTGTGGCGCGAAGTGGCTGCGACATACATCGCGGCGGGACAATTTGAAGATGCGCGCACTGCGTTGGACCAGTTTCTCGAACACCGGCCGTCAGATCCCGAAGGGCTCTATCTGATGGGTCGCGCGCACGCTGGGCTCGGTCACAAGCGTGAAGCAACCAGCCTGATGCAAGCGTGCATTGAGGCGGTGAAGACGGCGCCGGCGTATAAATATCGCAGCAGCAAACGCTGGCTGAATGAAGCACAGCAATTTATAAAGAGCAGTCAGTAGAAACCGAGGAAGAATTTAACCACGGATGACACGGAAGAAATCCGGATTTCATTCCGTGTCATCCGCGGTTCACATAAAAGCATGAGAAACCCAGCACTTTTAGCACTTGAAGACGGGCGCACGTTTCGCGGGCGGTCGTGGGCGGCGGAGGGTGAGGTGTGCGGCGAGATGGTTTTCAATACCTCGATGACCGGATACCAGGAAGTCCTCACGGATCCCTCGTACGCGGGCCAGATCGTCTGCATGACCTACCCCCTCATCGGCAACTACGGCGTGAACGAGAGCGACTCTGAATCCACGCGCCCGTGGGTCGAAGGATTCGTCGTGCGTGAAGCGAGCCGGATCACTTCGAGCTGGCGTGCCGAAGAGAGTCTCGAGTCGTACCTGAAGCGCTGGAACATCGTCGCCCTCGAAGGCATCGACACGCGCGCGCTGGTGCGACACATTCGCGACAAAGGCGCGATGCGCGCCTGTCTCTCGACCATCGATCTCGACGAGAAGGGTGTGATCGAAAAAGCGCGCCAATCGCCGCCGATGGAGAATCGTGAACTCGCGAGCAAGGTGACGACGAGCGCGCCTTACGAGTTTCCCGCCGATGGCGAAGAACGTTTCCACATTGTCTGTTACGACTTCGGTGTGAAAAGAAACTCGCTGCGCGAACTCGCGCAGCTCGGCGTGCGCACGACTGTCGTCCCCGCTTCAACTTCAGCCACCGAAGTGCTGGCACTCAAACCCGATGGAATTTTCTTATCGAATGGACCAGGCGATCCAGCATCGATGAACAACGAAGTCGCACAGATTCGTGAGTTGCTAAAGGCGAAGGTGCCGATGTTTGGAATCTGTTTCGGACATCAACTACTCGGCCGCGCTTTCGGAGCAAAGACATTCAAACTCGTGTTCGGACATCGCGGCGGCAACCAGCCAGTGAAACAGTTGTCAGACCACCGGGTTGAAATCACTTCACACAATCATGGCTTCGCGGTCAGTGCTGAGAGCCTGCCGCCGGAAGTTGAGATCACTCACATCAATCTCAACGATCAATGCGTGGAGGGAATGCGTCACCGCAGTCTGCCCGTGATCTCAGTGCAATACCATCCAGAAGCTGCGCCTGGACCACACGATGCGGAACATCACTTTCAGCGATTTGTGGGTTTGATGGAAGCGATGGCTGTCGAGGCGAAGGCTTAACTCTCCGGTATCTTCAATTCACCCGTGGTGAGATCGGGACGCGCGCGCTCCATCTGCTCAGGTGTTGACTCGGCGTTAAGTTCTTCCACGTTTTTCGCAGCCAGTTCTGAAACTTTAGCCGGGTCGGAAGGACCGGTCGGTTCCAGAAGATCCGCGATGCCCTCACTGCCGCGATGTTCCATCCAGTGGCGATAGCTCACGGTAATGATTGCCACCACTGGAATCGCAAGAAAAATACCAGCAACGCCCGCCAGCTTCTCGCCCGCGAGAATCGCGAATATCACTGCGAGCGGGTGCAGATGAATTCCCTGACCGATGAGTCGTGGATAAATCGCGTAATCCTGTGCGATTCGCAAGACCCCGAGAAACAGCAGTACCAGAAAAGCGTTGAATGGACCAGCATGAAACATCGCGAGCACACCGGCCATGAACGCGATCGCAAGTGGTCCAACAAGCGGCACAAATTCAAAGAACCCAGCGAGCACTCCCATTACGAGGCCGCCCGGCAGACCCAGCACCGTAAAGCCCAGCGAGCAAATCAGTCCGATTAACAGGCACGCAGTGAGTTGCGCGCGAATATAAGCCGCGAGCGTGCTGTTGATGTCCTGGAAAAACTCATCGCCACGCCAGCGCCAACGACCACGCGGCAGCATCAACAACGCTGAACGCCGAAAACTCTCGGCGTCCTTCAAGAGAAAGAACGCGAGAATCGGAATCAGGATCAGCCAGGGAATGTAAACGACATAACCCAGCGCCGCTGTTGCGAGCTCGGTGACAGTCGCACTGACTTTCTCAACAACCTTCGGTACCGCGTTGTTGGCCGCATCGACAAGCGGCGCCGGCATCCGGCGCGATTTCGAGTATTCAATGATCTGCTGAGTCTTGTCGCCGAGTGATTTCCAGTAAGACTTCGCCTGCGTTGCAAACTCAGGAAATTGATTACCGAGACTTGGCAGGATTACAAAGATCGCAAACACGAGCGCCGCCAGAATGATCAGGTACGACAGCACGATCGCGACCACTTTCGGAATTGCCACCGTGCGATTTGAGACCTTCCTCGGTCGCCGCAGAAACTCGACAAGGGGCGACACCAGGTAAGCGAAAAAGATCGAGAGAACCAGCAGCAGGATGATTCCCGTTATCTTGGAAACTATCCAAAGCAGACCAATGACACCGAGGACGACGAAGATTATCCGCAGCACAACGCGCGTGGATGGTCCATAAGCCTCCACCGCCGCGCGCGCCGCCGTAGCCGCAGTATCTTTGGTTATTTGTCGTTTCACCGAAATCTATAAACGCGCGTGCAACCGTCCGATCAAGTCGCCCACCGCTCTCTGATCCTGAGTGCTCAGCCCGCGAAATTCAACTCCGAAAGTATCAGGGGTGGAATGATGAACTACTTCCCCATTTAACGATAGCGCATCGTCACCATCAAGCAGCAGCAGACCGAGCTGATCTCCAACTTTTACGTTGGGACATGAAGGAAGGTTCGTTACTCGCAGACCGCCGAGACTGATGTCCTGCGGTTCGCCGATGCCGATCGACTCCTTCAGACTCTCGTCTTCAATGGCGAGAGTCACACGTGAAGTGACGTAATAACGTGGGTAACGTCTGCGATCGTAAGATCCGTTATTGCCGGAGAAATCCATGGGTGAAGTCTCCTCAGTGAGTTATCTCGTCGTCACCTTCAATTTCCTCTTCACCTTGACCTTCGGCGGGCGCTGGAGGAGTAATGCGCGGAGCAGCGGGCTCCCAAATCAGACCTTTCCATTCATCCGTTTCGCCGAGTAGCTGAAGCGCCGCGAGTGGATGACCAGGATGACGTTCGATACGCAGCACTTCGGCAATCACCTGCAACTTCTCGCCTGACTCGCCAAGCACTTCGAGACGCACGCGACTGCCGACGTCAGGCAACTGCCTCGGCAGATGCACCAGCGTGCCTTCGGGACCGACGTTCTCAGTGGTTCCTTCAGCAACGATGTGCGTGCCGCTTGGTTCATCCCACTCCGCTTTCACCTCGAGACTGGCGAGGTAGCGTGGTCCAGTGCGATTTTCCGACTCAATTCTGGGCATGAGAGCGACTCCATTCTCAATAGGTCTTAAATGACCTATCGGTTCCTATAGGACCTATTCTTCTTCAGCCCTAAGTTTTTCAAGCACAGAAAAATCTTCGAGGGTCGTGACGTCTCCGGCGACCGACCCGCTGGTAGCAATCTCGCGCAGGAGTCGTCGCATGATTTTGCCGGATCGCGTCTTCGGCAATGCGTCGGTAAATCTAATATCGTCCGGCCGCGCGAGCGCGCCAATTTCTTTTACAACGTGCGCTCGTAGTTCCTCATTTAATTCGTCTGACGGATTGTGCGAACCTTCGAGTGTCACAAACGCCACGATCGCAGATCCCTTCATATCATCCGGACGCGCGACAACCGCGGCCTCCGCAACCGCAGGGTGCGACACCAGTGCGCTCTCAATCTCTGCCGTTCCCAGTCTATGACCGCTTACATTAATAACATCGTCGATTCGGCCCATTATCCAGAAATAGCCATGCTCGTCGCGGCGGGCGCCGTCGCCGGCAAAGTAAATACCGTCAATTTGCGACCAATATTGCTGTTTATAACGCTCGTCGTCACCCCAGATCGTACGGAGCATCGACGGCCACGGACGCTTTATCACAAGGTAACCGCCCTCATTTGCTCCCACCGATTTGCCGTCGCGCGTCATGATGTCGACCTCGATGCCGGGGAAAGGTTTTGTCGCTGAGCCGGGCGTGGTGGGAGTGGCGCCGGGAATCGGGGTGATCATGATCGCGCCCGTTTCAGTTTGCCACCAGGTATCGACAATGGGACACCGATCTTTACCGATGATCTCGCGATACCACATCCACGCCTCGGGATTGATCGGTTCACCGACCGTGCCGAGCAGGCGCAGGCTCGAGAGGTCGTGCTTCATAGGCCAGTGCTCGCCCCACTTGATGAACGCGCGGATTGCAGTCGGAGCAGTGTAGAAAACGTTTACGCGATGACGCTCGATCAAGGACCAGAAACGATCGGGCTCCGGAAAGTTTGGCGCGCCTTCGTACATCAAAACACTCGCGCCATTTGAGAGTGGTCCATAAACGACATAACTGTGACCGGTGACCCAACCGATGTCGGCCGTACACCAGTAAAGATCTTCATCTTTGAGATCGAAGACCCACTTCGTCGTCAGGTGCGTTTGCAGTAAGTAACCAGCGGTCGTGTGGAGAATGCCTTTGGGTTTGCCGGTGGTTCCCGACGTGTACAGGATGTAAAGCGGATGCTCGCTGTCCAACTCTTCCGCGGGACATTCAGCATCGACAGTCTCCATCAACTCGTGCCACCAGAAATCGCGGCCCTCTTGCATCTGCTGTGGTGAGCCGGTGCGTTGGACCACGATGCAGGCATTCACTGACGGCGTTGACTTCAATGCTTCATCAACTGCGGATTTGAGTTTAACTTCGTTGCCGCGACGCCACCCGCCATCGGCAGTGACTACGAGTTTGCAACTCGCATCGTTGATTCGATCGATCAACGCCGAACTGGAGAAGCCGCCAAAAACAACTGAATGCGTAGCGCCGATTCGCACGCAGGCGAGCATCGCGATCGCGAGCTCGGGGATCAGCGGCATGTAAAGCGCGACGCGATCTCCGCGTTGAATGTTTGCGTGCTTCAGTACGTTTGCAAACTTGCAAACTTCGGTGTGCAGCTGTTGATAAGTGAAGGTGCGTGTCTCGCCGGTTTCACCTTCCCAGATCAGCGCGGCTTTGTTACGCCGCCATGTGCGCAGGTGTCGATCGAGGCAGTTGTAGGCAACATTGATCTTGCCGCCGCCAAACCACTCCGCGTGAGGTGGATCCCACTTCAAAACCGTGTCCCACGTCTTGAACCAGTGAAGCTCTTCAGCCATTCGCGCCCAGAACGCTTCCGGGTCAGCATTCGCTTCTTCCCTCAGCTTCTCGAGCTCAGCCATTGACTTGATATGTGCCTGTTGCGAAAACCCTTCCGGCGGCGGAAATACACGCTCTTCCTGGAGCACTGATTCGATATTCGACGTGACAGTGGACATGCTTGCCTGTGTACCATACTTTATAGCCACAAAAAAGCACAAAAAGCACAAATTTTGACTATGCCTCTTTACGTTGGCACCAGTGGCTACAGTTACAAGGAATGGAAGGGAAGTTTCTATCCGAAAGCGCTTCCGGCCAAAGAGATGCTTTCCTACTACGCATCACGTTTGCGCGCGGTGGAGCTGAACAATACTTTCTATCGAATGCCGCAGCCAAGCATGATTGAGAGTTGGAAGACTCAAGTGCCAGAGGGTTTTCGCTTCTCAGTAAAAGCTCCCCAGACAATCACTCACTTCAGACGCCTCAACAATGCCAGTCCACAGACGCAACTGATGTTGAAAACAGTAGCAGCGTTAGAGGAACGATTAGGTGCGATAATCTTTAGATTGCCGGAGAACATGAAGAAGGATCTGAAGCGACTGGAGATCTTTCTCAAAGAGTTGCCAGTAGACACACCAGTGGTTTTCGACTTTCGCCATGCGAGTTGGTTTGACGATGAGGTAGTCGAGCTGCTGCGAAGTCAGCGGCGGGTATTTTGTATATCTGATATTGAAGACTTACCTGAAAGTTACACCTACAAAACCGCCGACTGGGGCTACGTGCGTTTACGGCGGGTAAAATACTCAGACGCGGATCTAAAAACGTGGATCAAACGGATCAAAGCACAGAAGTGGAAAGATACTTACGTCTTCTTCAAGCATGAGGATGAGGGAACTGGTCCCAAACTCGCCGCGCAGTTTCACAGATTAGCGCGGCTGTGATT
>DATEWS010000603.1:0-6778 GCA_035257785.1 Pyrinomonadaceae bacterium | reverse complement strand
TGAGATGGCGACAATTCCGGCCGGCGAAATACGCGATCCACAACGAAGCCTGCCTCGTGCCCTCCTGATCGCGATTCTCGTGGTGGCGGTGCTTTACATAATGATTCAAGTGGTTTGTGTCGGAACCTTGCCCGGCCTCGCTGATTCTCAGAAGCCGTTAGCTGATGCGGGTTCGCAGTTTCTCGGCGCAGCAGGCGGCGCCATCATCTCTGCCGGAGCGGTCATTTCGATCACCGGAAATCTCAACATTCTGTTGCTGTCCGCTTCACGGCTTCCGTTTGCGATGGCGGAACAGAAACAGTTGCCTGCGTTTGTCGGCACCATTCATAAAAGATTCTTCACGCCGTATATCGCGATTCTGATCACCGCAGCATTCATGCTGGTTTTGACGTTGAAGAGCTCATTCCTGGCAGCGTTGACCATTAGTGTCATTGCACGTCTGGTTACTTATGGCGCGACGTGTCTCGCGCTACCGGTGCTGCGCAAACGGCGAGACGTTCCCGCAGCGTTGTTTCGATTGCCGGGTGGGACGGTAATCGCGATTTTCTCGTTGATCTTGATTGTGTGGTTGCTGATGCACAGCACCGTGGCCGAAAGGAGAACCGCAGCAGTCGCAGCCGCCGTGGGTTTGGCGATATATTTTGTATATTGGATCTATTCGAGACGTGGATAATCTAATAGACAATTTGAGCGCGATTGTTGGACGCGAAAACGTTCTCTCCAAACCTGACGAGCTACTCGTTTACGAGTGCGACGGTCTGCCGCAACACAAATATCGCCCGCGCGCGGTCGTCTTTCCTTCCTCGACTGAAGAGACGTCAGCGATCATGCGCGAACTCGCGCGAGCCAACGTTCCCTTCACACCGCGCGGCGCCGGCACCGGACTCTCAGGCGGCGCACTCGCACTCAACTCAGGCGTCGTGATTGAAATGGCGCGCATGCGCAGGATTCTGCGCATCGACGTTGAGAATCGTCTCGCAGTGGTCCAACCGGGTGTCATTAACCTGCACGTGTCGCGCGCTGTTGCGCCATACGGTTTGTACTACGTTCCCGATCCTTCGAGTCAACCGAGTTGCACGATTGGTGGGAACATCGCTGAGAGTGCCGGTGGTATCCATTGCCTGAAATATGGAACGACTACGGATCACGTTCTGGGATGTCGAGTTGTGCTTGCAGGCGGTGAGATTGTTGATTTCAGTGTTGATTCACGGGGGTACGATTTAACGGGGGTGTTCATCGGTTCGGAAGGAACGTTTGGCATCGCGACTGAAGCGACGTTGAAGCTCGCACAGGCGCCGCCGGCGGTGCGTACGTTGCTCGCAGAGTTTGGCGAAGTTAACGATGCGAGTCACGCCGTTTCGGCGATCATCGCTGCGGGAGTGATGCCGGCGGCACTCGAGATGATGGACCGCGAGATCATTCGCGCCGTCGAGGCGAGTGTATTTGCAGCCGGACTTCCACCCGACGCGGGCGCCGCGTTGCTCATTGAATTAGACGGCATCGAAGCAGGGCTCGATGACGAAGCGCAAAAAGTAACTGGTATCTGCATGGAGTATGGCGCGCGTAGTTGTCGTTACGCGCGTGACGAGGCGGAGCGGAAGAAGCTCTGGGCCGCGCGCAAAGGTGCGTTTGGCGCGATCGGACGCATCTCGCCTGATTCGATGATCCAGGATGCGGTGGTGCCGCGCTCACGACTGCCGGAAGTGCTTGGTGCGGCTTACGACATCGCGTCGCGGTATCAACTGAAGATCGCGAACGTCTTTCATGCGGGTGATGGAAACCTGCATCCGCTGATCTGTTTCGACTCGCGGTTTCCTGAAGAGGTTCAGCGTGTGAAAGAGGCGGGACGTGAGTTGATGGAAGTTTGCGTGCGGGCGGGCGGCACGATTACGGGCGAACACGGTGTTGGACTCGATAAACGCGAACTGTTGCCGCTCGTGTTTTCCGATGCCGACATGGATGCGATGCTGCGGGTGCGCGCAGCGTTCGATCCGCTCGGGCTGTGTAATCCGGGAAAGATCATTCCGCTGCTGCGTGGCTGCGGTGAAGCGAAAGCGATCGCGACTGAAGTGCCGGAACACGCCGAAGTGCAAGTGTATTCCAGAACACGGATGAACACAGATGAAACCCGCGGATTGTCACTGGAGCAGATTGTTGGCGATGCTTATGTGAGTGTGCAGAACGGGAGCGTGATCGTTTCGCCGGCGTCAGCGGAAGAGATTTCTGAGGTTTTGAAACTCGCGTCGCGCGAAGGTTGGACTGTTCTTCCAGCGGGTGGTATGACGTGGCTCAAGTCGAAGGCTGATCTAATCGTCAGCACGCAGCGCCTCAATCAAATCATCGAACACGAGCCAGCGGATCTGATCGCCGTCGCGCAGGCGGGAGTTAAGTTGACTGACTTCAACGCCAAGCTCGCGGAGAATGGTCAATGGTTACCACTCGATCCGCCGGATGATGGACGTGCGACGATCGGCGGCGTTGTTGCCACGGGTGTTGGTGGTCCTCAACAATTCGGCTACGGACGCCCGCGTCATTCAGTCATTGGAATGAAGGTCGTGCTCGCTGATGGGAGTTTAATCAAAGCGGGTGGCCGCGTCGTGAAAAATGTCGCCGGCTATGATCTGTGTAAGTTATTTACGGGTAGTTTTGGAAGTCTCGGCGTCATTACCGAAGTTAATTTCAAACTGCGGCCGCGCCCGGCGCGGGAGGTGACCGTGATTGCAAACGGCACTGTTGATGATCTACGAAAGATTATTGACGCGCGGCTGTTTCCGGTTGCGGTTGAAATTGACGGTGATATGCTGCTGGTTCGCTTCGCGGGGAATGAAAAAGGTGTCGCGTTTCAGATCGAACAGGCGTGCGCATTGTTGAAGAATGCGGCTGTCGTGGATGATACTGATATTTGGAAAAGGATCACCGCGCATGAATCAACGTCGCAATTGAGTGCGGGTGAAAAATCGTTGATGCAGAGGATCAAGAAGCAATTGGATCCGTTGGATACTCTGCCGGACATTCTTGCCGCGGATAACGCGGATTTTCACGGATAAAAAGCCATGAGAAGAGATCGAAGCATCGTTCTGTTGCTGGTTTGGGTGTTAACGTTTGTCAACGTTGCGCACGCTTCTCCGCGTGAACCGGTACGCGCGCGACACGGGATGGTGGCATCGACGAACGAAGTCGCATCGCGCGTCGGCGTTGACATCATGAAGCGAGGCGGTAACGCGGTCGATGCTGCGATCGCGGTGGCGTTCGCGCTCGCCGTGACGCACCCCGCCGCGGGCAATCTCGGCGGCGGCGGTTTCATGATGATTCGTCTTAAAGACGGCAGGAGCACCGCAATTGATTATCGCGAGATGGCTCCGGCGGCCGCGCACCGCAACGTCTATCTCGACAAGAATGGAAACTTGATCGAAGGTGAGGGTGGTTCACTCGTTGGCTATCGCGCGGCCGGTGTTCCCGGCACTGTGCGCGGGATGGAGCTCGCGCTCAAGCAGTATGGTTCGGGCAAACTCACCTGGTCGCAGCTCGTCGAGCCCGCGCGACGACTCGCCGCGAATGGTTTCACTGTTACATACGAGCTCGCGCGTTCGCTAAAGGGAAACGATGAATACCTTTCGAAATACGCCGAGACTAAGCGCATCTATTTGCGCAACGGCAACTTTTACAAAGAAGGCGAGATCTTTCGGCAGCCGGAACTCGCTGCAACTTTCGCACGCCTGCAACGCTCTGGTCCAAATGAGTTTTACCAGGGCGAGACGGCGCGACTGATCGTTGCCGACATGAAACGTAACAACGGTTTGATGACGATGGACGACCTGCGCGGTTACGTTGCAAAAGAACGCATGCCGCTACGCGGAAACTATCGTGGTCACGAGATCATCTCGATGCCGCCGCCCTCCTCCGGTGGCGCAGTGCTGATCGAAATGCTCAACATTCTCGAAGGTTACGATTTGTCGAAAAGCGAGGCGAATTCGTCGGATCGGTATCATTTGATGGCTGAAGCGATGCGACGCGCGTTCGCGGATCGCGCGGAGTACATGGGCGACTCCGATTTCGTGAAGGTTCCCGTTGCCGGGTTGATCGACAAATCGTACGCCGCGGGATTGCGCGCGACGATCAATACAGATCGCGCTTCGACGAGTGCCGAAGTGCGCGCCGGGCGTCCGGCAGGTTACGAGTCTGAAGAAACGACTCACTTCACTGTCGTCGATGCTGAAGGAAACGCGGTCGCAAACACTTACACGCTCAACAACTCGTACGGCTCGGCGGCAGTCGCAAAAGGCACAGGCATGTTGCTCAACGATGAGATGGACGACTTTGCGGCCAAACCGGGCACACCAAATATGTATGGTTTGATTCAGGGAGAACGAAATGCAGTCGCTCCGCACAAACGTCCCTTGTCTGCCATGACGCCGACGATCGTGCTGCGCAAAGACGGGAGTTTGTGGTTCACGGTCGGCAGTCCAGGTGGTCCAACGATCATCAACACCGTTCTCTGCATCATCACGAACGTAATCGACTACGAGATGAATATTCAGCAGGCGATCGACGCGCCGCGCATCCATCATCAATGGCTTCCCGACGAACTCGTCGGCGAACCCTTCGGCCTTTCGGGCGACACGCAGCGCGCCCTTACATCTCGCGGCCACACACTCGCGAAGCTGCGCTACCTCGGCGACGCCGAAGGAATCATGATCGAAGAAAAGACCGGCGTGCGCCTCGGCGCCACCGATCCACGTCGCAGTGATGGTCAAGCAGTTGGGTATTAAATCCGCGTCAATCCGCGAAAATCTGCGGCCTATACTCGAGGAAGACAAGCTGCTCGCGTGCATTCATTGCGGGTTGTGTCTGGAGGCGTGCCCGACTTATGTCGTGACGGGGAATGAGAATGATGGACCGCGAGGGCGGTTATATCTCATGCGCGCGGTGGGTGAGGGGCGGTTGGAGGAGACTTCGAGCGCGTTTGCAACACATATCGATCGCTGTCTTGGCTGTCGGGCGTGTGAACAGGTTTGTCCAGCCGGTGTTGAATATGGACAACTGCTCGAAGCGAGTCGAGCATTGCTACTCGAGTCTCAGCCGAAGTCGGATCTCGCAAACCGGATTTTGCGAGTGGTGCTGCGAAAAGTCTGGTTATCAAAAAGCCGCTTGCGACTCTTCTTCGCCGCCTCGCGTTTGTTTCGCGATTTAGGTATCGCCCGGTTTCTGTTGAAACTGCGTCTCGGTCGACTCATCTCGCCGCGTGCTGAATTCGGACTCGCTCTGCTTGAGAGTTCGCGTCCAATTTTCAGTCAGAAACTCACAGAGAAATCCAATCCATCGCCTGAGAACGTATTGTTGTTTGCGGGCTGCGTCGGTGCGGGGTTGTTCGCACGAGTCAATCGCGCGACCGAGCGAGTGTTGAGAGCTAATAATTTAAATGTGAGCACGCCCGCGGAGCAGGTTTGTTGTGGCGCGCTGCACGCGCACGCGGGAGATCTCGAAGGCGCGCGCAAGTTAGCTCGAAAGAATATCGAGGCGTTTGATTCCAATGCTCCAATCATCACGAATGCCGGTGGGTGTGGCGCGATGCTGACTACGTACGGGCATCTGTTCGCCAACGATCACGATCTGGCCGCGCGGGCAGCGAGCTTTAGCGCGAGAGTGCGTGACGTGAGTCAACAACTTGCAGTGTCAGGAATGCGAACCGCGCCCAGCCCAACAGCAGCGACTGTGACTTACGACACCTCGTGTCACCTTTTATATGGCCAGCACAGTGGCGAGTCTTCAGAACGTATGCTTCGCGCCGTAATTGGTGATAACTTTGTCGCGCTAAACGGCAGCGAAAGGTGTTGCGGCGCTGCCGGCATATACAACCTGATGCAGCCGGAAATGTCGCAGCGCGTCTTGAACGAAAAGTTGGACCACGTCCGCGAATCCCACGCCAGCGTACTCGCCACCGGCAATCCGGGCTGCCAAATGCACATCGGCGCCGGCGCCTGTCTGTCAGGAATGAAGCTACGCGTTTGTCATCCCATTGAACTCGTGGACCAGGCATACGAGCGAGCGGGCTACTACGAAGACTCGCGCAATGGAAAATAAAACTCTCAACCAGAAGACGCTTGCAGTGCTGGCTCCACTGTTGATACTGACGGGTATCGCCGGCTTTCTGATTCCCGAACGATACACCATGATGAGCGGCGCTGTGCCTTACAACCTTTTTCACATCATCTTCGGCGTGGCTGGTCTGTGGTTAGTGATGACAAACAGCGATCTGTGGGCCAGCGCCTTCAATCTCGTGTTTGGGTTGATCGATCTTTACCAGGCGCTCGCGAGCGCGGTCGGGCTCGCGCCGATTCAGTATTTTCATTGGACTTATGTTGACGACGTGGTCCATGTGCTGCTGGGCTTCGCGCTCGTACTCGTCGGCGGCTATGGACTGCGCAACTGGAAGGAGAAACACGCATGAGCGCAATAGCACAGACGTTTGAAGACGTTTCAGTTCTGGACCTCGCTGCACTGCGCCGGATGAGTTTTGCAGAGTTGGACGAACTCTATCGCAATGCTAAACGGCCCGACTTCGTTTCAGATCTTGACGGGCACGCGCGCGGCGCGATGCTGGCGTGGAGACGTCCGCGAATTGGTCCAATCGCATGGTGGCTGCGTGTGTTTGGTGCTTCTACCGCGTTTCCGTGGGAAGGTAAATCGTTTCAGGGAACCAGCGATGATGGCACCGGAATCAACCGCGTGAACTTCTTCGGGAAGCGAACCTGGTTTCCATTCAAGACCCGGTTTGACA
>DATEWS010000602.1:0-2233 GCA_035257785.1 Pyrinomonadaceae bacterium | reverse complement strand
CAACGGTTTCTTGTCAGACGGCGGCGGCCCAGGATGCTCGAGCAACCATTTTTTTCCGTTCACGGCGCCGGGCCGGAACAGCAGTCCGTCGTCGGCAATGAACGCGAGGAACGCGTCGCGCGTGTTCTTCTCCTCGGCCATTTTCGAAAACGCCTGCTCCGTCTTCACCATCTCCTCAAGCGGCGTCTGCGCTTGCGCAATCACCGAAGTACACAAAACCACAAATATTATCGCTACCCTCATATCCGTTCCTCATCTGTATGATCTGTGGCACCGATCGCCGTCTGCAACACTGACTCCGGAGTCCATTGATCAACGGGCCGCACTTCGGACAAGTATCCACGACTCATGACCGCAAGTCGATCACACATGCCAAACAACTCCGGCAAATACGAACTCACCATCAACACTGCTTTATTCTGCGCCGCACACTCAGCGATGGTTTCATAAACCTGCGCCTTGCTGCCGATGTCGATACCGCGCGTCGGCTCGTCGAGCAAGAGCACGTCCGCATCCTGATGCAACAGGCGCGCGACGATCACCTTTTGTTGATTGCCGCCTGACAACGATCCGGCATTCTGCTGCACACCCTGCGTTCTAATCTTCAACGCGTTGACGAGTTTCTCCGCCTGTTTGCGTTGCGCGCTGAGATCAAGCCAACCGAAACGCGAACACGAGTCGAACCTTGTAACTGTGACGTTGTCGGCGATGGATTGACTCAGCGTTAAGCCCTCGCCTTTGCGGTCTTCACTGAGATATCCGAGACCCTCGATTAGACGCAGCGCGGGCGTGCTGCGTCCGCTCGGCAGCGCTTTTTTATTTACTACGATCGATCCATTTTGCTGGTGTTCGAGACCGAATATTGTACGGAGCAACGGCGTGCGTCCCGATCCCATCAACCCGGCGATTCCGAGTATCTCTCCGCGTCGCAATTCAAAGCTTGCGTTTTTCAACAACGGCGGCGAAGCAAGATTTTGCACTTCGAGGATCGTCTGTGGTGGTCCACCTGGTTTACTTCGAACCGGAAACAGATGTTGTTGCGCGCGTCCCACCATCTTCGCAATCAACTCATCGTCACTGGTGTTTGCGATTTGGCTCGTTGCGACACTGCGACCGTCACGCAGCACAGTAAAGCGATCCGAAATCTGGCGCACTTCTTCAAGAAAATGACTGATATAGATCACCGAGATTCCTTCAGCGCTCAGGTTGCGAATGAGTGTGAACAGTTGCTGCACGTCGTCGCGTTGCAAACTGCTGGTGGGTTCGTCCATGAGAATGATGCGCGCTTTAGCTGCGAGTGCGCGCGAGATTTCGACGATCTGTCGCGCCGCGACTGAAAGATCGCCGACACGTTTTTCGGGACGAATGTCTGCGTGGTGAAACGTCTTGAGCACTTCGCTGGTGCGCCTGTTGAGATTGTCGCGATCGAGCCAGCCCAGATGTGACGACTCGATTCCCATCAACACATTTTCCGCGACGCTCAAGTGTGGGCACAGCGACAGCTCCTGGTGAATCAAGGCTATGCCATGTGTACGTGCGTCGAGCGGATTCGATGGCGTATAAGGCCGGCCGTAGATCTCCATCGTGCCCTGATCGGGCTGAAGTGAACCAGCGATGACGTTCATCAGCGTGCTCTTGCCCGCACCATTCTCGCCGATGAGGGCATGCACCTCGCCTTCGCGCAGCTCGAGATCTACGCCATCGAGCGCGATCGTTGGACCAAAGGATTTGTGAATCTTCGATAGCTTGAGCGCGATCATTGGCGAACAAATATAGGTCCTATTGGACCTATATTATCTCTCCAAGGTGTCGTAGAGCGGATGTGCCGGCTTGACGCTGCTGCGTTCGTTCGAGGCGGTGATCGCCAGGATGCGAACGTTATCGTTATCCGGCAGTGTCAGTGTCTTCGCGCCGGCGGGAACATCGATCGTGTAGGCAAACAGGTACGAATACGCGTAAGCCTCATTCGTACCTGCGGGCGTGTGTCGATGCGAAGCGAACCACGCTATCGGCGCGCGCTTGATGAAGCCAGGTGTGATGCCAAGCATCTCACCGTAAGGATCGCGGCGCGTTCGCGATCTCTGCAACAACGCCGCAATGTCAGCAGGCACGTCGGCCGGCGGTGTGCGTGGCGGCAATTTCACTTCCGTCTCTTTCCACTCGCGATTGTCCCACTGCCCAACAAACCCACTCCAATCCTGAATCGTAAAGTTCACCGCTTCACTACCAACAC
>DATEWS010000601.1:0-13084 GCA_035257785.1 Pyrinomonadaceae bacterium | reverse complement strand
GCATCGGATCGCTAGCGATGACACGCGGCAGTCACAACATCAAGTTCGGTGGGCAGTTCACGATCACGCCTGTTGACGAACATTTTAGTTTTTATCCGACTGAGCAGTTTCCCGATCTTGTAGATGAGGAAGGCAATGTCTTTCCGAATCCGGTAAACAATTTCAACGCCGCGAATCCGTTTGTTTTTGATCAGTCGAAAACTGGCCGCACGCTGAGCGCTTACGTGCAGGATCGTTTTACTGTTTTTAAGAATCTGACGCTCGATCTCGGCGTCCGTTACGACAATTACAAACTGCTGATCCACGAGCAGGAAGTTAGTCCGCGTCTCGCTGTGGCTTACTTCATTCCGAAGACGCAAACGACTTTGCGAGCGTCGTACAACAGACTGTTTCAACCACCGCCAGCCGAGAATCTTCTGTTGGCGAGTTCATCCGCAGCGGCTGCGCTTTCACCGATCGCAGTGTTGCAGGGAATCACAACTGTGCAGCCGATTCTGCCGGACAAGCAGAACGCCTTTGAAGTGGGCGCGCAGCAGTTGCTCTCAAAGATGTTTCGTTTGAATTTGACGGTCTACCAAAAACGAATCGAGAACTTCTCCGACAAGGATCAGTTTTTCGAAACAGGCGTGATCTTCCCGATTGCGATCTCCTCCGGGCGAGTGACAGGCGAAGAGGTCAGGCTCGAGTCGACCGACATACACGGGTTTCACACTTTCGTTTCGTACGCGAACGCGCGCGCTT
This sequence comes from Pyrinomonadaceae bacterium, assembly GCA_035257785.1. Taxonomy (GTDB): domain Bacteria; phylum Acidobacteriota; class Blastocatellia; order Pyrinomonadales; family Pyrinomonadaceae; genus PSRF01. Next base: position 12,343 of record DATEWS010000601.1, on the reverse strand, counting down.
TTGGTGTCACACCGATCACGGGTGGTCTGTTCTTGGGTGAGAATCCGCAAGATCTATTCTTGCAAGGTTTCAAGTTTGCGAACGACCACGACCAGCGCAACGAAGCGCAGTTTCAAGTCAGTTATAACCACCGGCCTTCAGGAATCTATGCGAGCTTTAGCGGCCGCTACGATTCAGGCGTGCCGACAGACGTCGAGCCCGGCACGACCCTCGCGGAGTTCGTCGCCCAGGGTTTCGATCCCCGTTTGTACAATGAAATAGATTTCCAACGAGGACGCGTACGGCCGCGAACGGTGCTCGACTTTTCCGTCGGCGCGGACCTGATGCAAAAGGAACGGGTGTCGATGAATCTCCAGTTCGACGTTCAAAATCTGACGAACGAGCTGTTTCTCTACAATTTCCAGTCGGTTTTCAGCGGCACGCACGTCGGGTATCCGAGGCTGTTTAGCGGCCGGCTCAGTATTAGGTTTAAGTAGCCGGGAGGTATAGGTCTTATAGGATTATAGGGCCTATACTTTATTTGAACCGCCGGCCGGAGCGCCTCGTATGCTAGAATGCGCTTTGCTTCGCCCTATAACCCGAGGATTTAACCGTGAGCCTGGTCAAGATCATCGTCATCACGATAATCGTAGTCCTCAGTATTCTGTTCTTCGGCCGTTTTTTCGTCTAGCCGAACGGTTAATACTGCCCCCTGCTGTCCTTTCCCCGCTACTCGTCTGTCTTCTCATCGCGCTCGCGCCAAGCTCTGCTTTCGCTCAGGATGAAGACGAAGTAGTTCGCGTTAATACCGACCTGCTGTTGTTTCCGGTCCGAATCAGGGACAAGAAAGGACAGGCTGTCACTGGCCTCAGCGATCAGGATTTACTGCTCAAAGATCAGGATCAGGTGACGACTGGCGTCTATTTTTCTCCCGGCGCAGACCGCGTCGCATTGATGTTTGCACTCGACCAGTCCGGCAGCCTGCGCCAGGTCATTTCACAACAACGGGAAGCGGCCCTCGCGCTCTTCTCGCGCTTTGGTGAGCGTTCGAGTGTTGCGATTCTTCGTTTCTCGGATACTGCTTCGCTCGTCGCGCCATTCACAAGAGATCTCGCCGCGGCGCGCGCAGCTTTCCGGTTCGTCGCCGCGCCGAATGAGCAGACGGCGATTTTCGACGCCGCAGCAAAAGCTGTGAAGGCATTTGACGACTTGCCACCCGTCCGCGCGGAGCGTCGCATAGTCGTGCTCATCAGCGATGGTCTGGACACGCGCAGCAGAACGAGGGCTGAAACCGTTATTGCTGCCGCACTCGAACGGCGAGTCTCATTCTACGTAATCCATCTGCCACTGTTTGAGCCGCGTGATGGACATCTTGCGGTGCGTCGTCCGAGCAAAGGCTTTCGAGAACTCGCTGAAAAAACCGGCGGCAAGTACTTTCTCGTCGGCGACGTCAAAGCAGCGCTCACACCAACGCCGCCCGATCTTGCGCCAATTTTTCAGGCTATCGAAGAAGATTTGAAAAGCCAGTACCTTTTGGGTTTCTATATAGCGGAATCGTCGCGCGACAACCGCAAACACGTTTTCTCAGTGAGTATGAAACCTGACGGTGTCGAATACTCGGTGGGAGGCAAGGGTTACTCGCGCACGCAGAAGTTCATGATCAATCTGCCACCCAAATGACCGACACACTTCAACTCCGCCGCATTCGACGCGCACTCATCAGTGTCTCTGACAAAACCGGAATCGTAGATCTCGCACGCGAACTCGCGCGTTTCAACATCGAGATCATCAGCACTGGGGGCACCGCGAAAGCTCTGCGCGACGCGGGACTCAACGTGCGCGACATCTCCGAGATCACTGGCTTTCCGGAAATGATGGACGGTCGCGTGAAGACGCTACATCCGCGTGTTCACGGTGGACTGCTCGCGCTTCGCGATAACGAGGAACACGTCGCCGCGATGAAGCAACATGAGATTGAACCGATCGATCTCGTCGTCGTGAATCTTTATCCCTTTGCCGAAACGATCAGACGCGAAGGCGTGACGCGTGAAGAAGCGATCGAACAGATCGATATCGGTGGACCAGCGATGATTCGCTCGGCGGCGAAGAACGCACGCGACGTCGCGGTCGTAGTGTCGTCAGACGAATACTCAAACATCGTTAACGAACTTAACGAGAACGACGGCGCGTTAGCTATCGACACGCGAAACCGTCTGGCGCAAAAAGCATTTGCCCACACGGCACAGTACGACTTAATGGTGAGTTCTTACCTTGCGGGCGCGAGCGATCCGCTGCCGGATCGTCTGAGTTGGACCATGAACAAGATCAGCGATCTGCGTTACGGTGAGAACCCTCACCAGAAAGCAGCCCTGTATCGAACCACAGCGTCCGGCGGCATCGCGAATGCCGACGTTCTTTCCGGCAAGGAGATGTCGTTCAACAACTACGTCGACGCCGAGGCGGCGTGGCAACTCGTCTGCGACTTTGAAGACATCGCCTGTGCAATCATCAAACACACAAACCCGGCCGGTGTGGGTTTAGGCGCTAATCCGGCCGAGGCATACCAAAAGGCGCTGGCAACAGATCCAGTGTCGGCGTTTGGCGGAATCGTGGCGTTCAATTGCACGGTCGATGTCGCGGCCGCACGGGAAGCGACGAAGATATTTACCGAAGTGGTCATCGCGCCTGAATACGATCCGGAAGCGCTCGAAGTGTTGCGAACGAAAAAGAATTTGCGCGTAATTCGCATGGGGACGCGAGACGACGTGAAGGGGGTCGAGTTCAAACAGATTGGCGGCGGCATGCTGGTCCAAACTTCCGACGATCACCAACTCGATCCGGAGCAACTAAAAGTCGTCACCACACGTAAACCGAGTGACGAGGAGATTCGCGCGTTGCTATTTGCATGGACCGTTTGCAAGCACACGAAATCAAACGCGATCGTCTACGCGCGTGATGGACAAACGGTGGGCGTGGGCGCCGGACAGATGTCGCGCGTTGATTCGGTGAAGATTGGCGCCATGCGAGCGCAGTTGCCCGTGACTGGCTCGGTGTTGGCTTCGGACGCGTTCTTCCCGTTTCGCGACGGCATCGACGAGGCCGCCAAACACGGAATCACCGCGGTGATCCAGCCGGGCGGTTCAGTCCGCGACGACGAAGTAATCGCCGCCGCCAACGAACACGGCCTGGCGATGATCTTTAGCGCCGTCCGGCATTTCAAACATTAGTGGGCCGCGGATTTCACGGATAAATACACGGATCCGTTTTTCATCCGTAAAAATCCGTGGCACAATTCGCCCCGGAAGTGAGAATTAAACATGGCTGATAACGAAGATCTCATTAATAACCTCCCCTCGATTCGTTGCCGCTATTGCGGCCAACGTAACCAGGTTCGACCCGAAAACGGCGAAGCACGCTGCGGCCGCTGCCGCCTGCGACTCTCAGATGCGCCGCACAAAAAATTTGCACACCTGGACAAGGACCAGTACATCCACCCGGCTGACCGTCGCGCACTCGCAGCCCTTCGTGCTATTCCGGGCATCGACACGGCGCTTAAGAAGTTGCTCGCTGTGACAGGCGAATCAGCCATTCGCGTTATCTTCACTGCGAGCGCCGTCAAAGTGACACCGACGCAGTGTCCAGATCTTTATGCGAAACTTCAGATCGCCTGCACAACGCTCGGAGTCGATATGCCGGAACTGTTCGTCCAACAGAATCCGGTAGTCAACGCTTTCACCGGCGGCGTCGAACGCCCGGTGATCGTTTTGTACTCGCAACTTATCGAGCGCTTGAGCGATGAAGAAGTTCTCGCGGTGGTCGCGCACGAAGTGGGCCATATTCACGCAGAACACGTTCTTTATTTGACCGCTGCGCGACTCATCGAGTTTCTCGCGAAGAGCGCTGTGCTTGCTTCGCCATTAGCCGGCATCGTCAAGGAATTGCTCACGATGAGCATGCGCGCAGCGTTACTCGCCTGGGCCAGACGCGCGGAACTCTCGTGCGATCGCGCCGCACTGCTGGTGACTCAGGACGCGAACGTCATCGGTCGTACCATGATGAAGTTAGCCGGCGGCACGTTTGCTTCGCGGGTCGACTACGATCAGTTTCTCGCCCAGGCGCGCGACTTCCAGAAGAACTACGACGAGAAAGCACTCGATCGTTTCTGGGCCGACGTGATCACGTCCGGACTCTCGCATCCGTTTCCGGTGTGGCGCGTCTCCGAGATCTTGCAGTGGGTTGAAAGCGGTGAATATAGAGCTCTCATAACCGCACCCGAAAGCGCAGCGGCCTAGAACCGGATATTTGCGTGGCTCATAACCCTTCCAATCTGAAGGAGCCCTGAGGATGAGTCAAGAAACATTTGGCTTGTATTACCCTTATATCCATTTTCAGGATCAGGACTGGCTCCAACGCGCTGCCTTGTACTGGGATAAGATGGGCCGGATCGTACCTGATTTAGATGATGTGAATGCCGACGACACGGATCTCGTGCGGGCTTTAAAAAATGAGGTTGGGTTTGTTGAAGATCTCCGTCCTAGCAAGGAAACGGATAAGGTTGGATCGAAGTTCCTGACCTTGCTGAATACATACGAAGGTCAACTACGTTCTCATTACGGAACTCACAAATGGAAACATCGATTGAAAAAGGGGGGTAGCGACTGGAATCGCAAACATGACGACGAAATCGTAGAGCAAGTTTACGTAGAGAAAATGTCCAGGCGATTACGTCAAAGCCTGGTTGATATAGACTTGGCCTACGCACCGATTGGTCGAGATTTTCTGCTAATGCATCGCACATTAGCCGACGTGTACATGACCGTGCTGGCTAATGCGATGGCACAGAAACAATATGAGCCGACAACTGACAATGTGATTAATCATTATGCTGTCATGGGCGATAGTGTCGAGCACATTAAGCACGCGCTGCTTCCATCGACAATGAGAGAGGAAAAGACGGAACTGCCGCAACCATCGTTGGCAAAGGTTGCGATGTTTGCTCTCAAAATGAATGTACCCAGGAACACGGATGGTCAATCAGTTAAAACAATCGTTAAAAGAATCGTCAAATTCCGCCAGAATCATAGAGAGAGCGTTCAAGAGTTCCGAGCCGATGTGGCTAAATTCGCTCGCAACCAGCGGCTTCTTAGATTAATGATTCGCAACCCGGAGGAATTTCAAAACGAGTTGGAGGCAGCGTATAACGAGAAGGTTCAAGAGAAGCTTGAGAATGTGAATAAGATGATAAAGGACGTCTGGAAGGAAACTGCGGTTGGCATGCTGTGCGTTTCACCGACGGCTTTAATCACTAAAGGCCTTCCCGTAATGATCGGAGCTGTTGAGCCGATATCGACAACTATAGGCGCTCTCGCACTCGGAACGGCTCTCGTTCTCCGCAAGAATGAAAGAGACCTAAAAGCCAAGCTTGGACCCGAAGCATATCTTTTACATGCACGGGAATATTTCGAGCCGGCTAGCCGTTCCACACGAATAAAGAGATGGTCACGCCGCTTCTTCTTTCGAATATAGAACCAACAATGCTTACCGATAAAAACGGAATCATCTTCGGAGTCGCGAATAAGCGCTCCATCGCCTGGGCCACTGCCCAGGCACTGCACGAAGCAGGTGCAAACCTCGCTTTCACTTACCAGGGCGATCGTTTGAAGGAAAATGTCGAAGACCTGACGAAAGACGCAATGCCCGGATCGGTGCTGCTGTCGTGCGACGTCACCAAGCAGGATGAAGTTGACGCAGCGTTTCGACAAGTCGGCGAGAAGTTTGGCCGCCTCGACTTCCTGATTCACAGTATTGCCTTCGCGCCGCGTGAAGCACTCGGCGGCGAATATCTCGACACTTCGCGCGAGGCCTTTCTAACTGCCCTCGAGATCAGCGCCTATTCATTGCCACAACTCGCGCGCGCCGCGGCGCCGCTCATGACCGAAGGTGGCAGCATCGTCACCATGTCGTACTACGGCGCGGAGAAAGTCGTCGCCGGCTACAACGTGATGGGCGTTGCGAAAGCCGCACTCGAATCCAGCACGCGCTATCTCGCAAAAGATCTTGGACCACGCAACATTCGCATCAATGCTATCAGCGCTGGTCCAATTCAAACACTTTCCGCACGCGGCGTGGCCGATTTCAGCAGCATGTTGAAACATCACGCCGAACGCGCGCCGCTCGGTCGCAATGTCGAAGCCCGCGAAGTTGGAAACACCGCAGTTTTCCTCTGTAGCAACATGTCTTCCGGAATCACCGGTGAGGTGATTTACGTCGATTGCGGCTACAACATCATGGGAATCTGAGCGCGAATTTACACGGATGGAAAAGACTGAAAAGCCCCGCAAGCGGCACCTGCCCGGATCAACTCAAGACGAACAACTGCTCGAGAGCCCGCGCCCGGATGAGTTTACCCACACCGATCCGTGGCGCGTTTTTCGCATCATGGGTGAGTTTGTCGAAGGTTTTGATGAACTCGCAACGCTGAGTCGCGGCATCGCCATCTTTGGTTCCGCGCGAACCAAACCTGACGATCCTGAATACAAAGCCGCGCAGGAAACTGCGGCATTACTCGCGGCGCAGGGATTCGCCGTCATTACGGGTGGTGGACCAGGCATCATGGAAGCAGCCAATCGCGGTGCTTTCGAGGCCGGCGGACTCTCGATCGGCTGCAACATCGAACTCCCTTTCGAACAGAGACCCAACGCGTATCAAACGCTCAGCCTCACGTTCAAATACTTCTTCGTTCGCAAGATGATGTTTGTGAAGTACAGTCTCGCATTCATCATCTTTCCAGGTGGCTTCGGCACGTTTGATGAATTGTTCGAAGCGCTGACGCTGATTCAAACGCGGAAGATCCGAAACTTTCCGATCGTACTTTTTGGCAGCAGTTATTGGAAAGGATTGCTTGACTGGTTCCGGGCCCAGGTCCTGCCGGAAGGCAAGATCTCAGAGCATGATCTCGACATGTTTCATATTACGGACTCGCCGTCGGAAGTGGTCGAGATCGTGGTGAGAAGTCAGAGCTCGCTCACTGAGATGGGTGCAGTCTCAGACTTACTCCGGTGAACGCGGATCAGTGGTTTTAGTTAACCAATCGAGGTAAGGCGCTGAGCCATCAACAACAGGCACCGCAATGATCTCAGGCGTTTCGTAACTGTGAAGCGCGCGCACCTCACGCTCAAGCTCAGCAAATTTCGCACGCGTAGTTTTGGCGAGTAACAGAATTTCCGACTGGCGTTCGATATTCCCCTGCCAGCGATATACCGATTCCATCTCCGGCAGGATCTGAACGCACGCAGCGAGGTGTGCGCCGACCAGCATATCGGCGAGCCGCGTGGCTTCTTCACCATTGGCCGCCGTCATGAACACCACAATTGCATCGGTGTCCGGCATCGCAAATTACTCTTCTTCAGTCTCGTCGTCGTATTCCGCTTCTTCGAGTGTACTACCAGTGAGCGGCGTCGTGTCACCACCGAAGAACGCATTGTAAATCTCAGTCGCGCGATCTGCATCACGCTCGTCCACAAAAACGATCGCGCCCTCCGAAGTGGCAGACAAAAGCGGCGAGAACGCATCAGCACCACCGGATTTGATTACCGAGCGAACGCCGTTCTGCCTGAGGATGTCGTTCACCATCTCCGCTTCGGCCGGCGAACCGAGTTTATGGAGCGCTATAAAGCGCGCTTCGCTGTCGTCGTGAATGGTATTGTCGGCAGTCAGTCGCTCAACAAGCGGCGTGTTGTCGTCAGGACACGTCGTGATCCCAGGTTGGTATTCAGCCTCACAGTTTGGGCAGAACATAAGAAACTCCCTTACTTAACTTTCACTTCAAACGGAATCTCATCGAAGTGCGTCATTTGTTTGAAAGCATGAAAACGATCGTTAATCTCCGCGTGCGTGAGACGTTTGACTCGTTCGGTTCCAAACTCTTCCACGTTGAACGAAGCCATCACCGATCCAAAGATCATCGCTCGTCTCATCGCGCCTTCATCAAGCTTTTCCTGGCTCGCGAGGTAACCCATGAAACCTCCGGCAAATGTGTCGCCGGCGCCCGTTGGATCGAACACCGATTCCAATGGGTACGCGGGAATCGCGAAATAACTGACAGGCGTAAACAGTGCGGCGCCATACTCGCCGCGCTTGATGATCAGTGCTCTTGGTCCCCAGCTCAGCAACTCGCGCGCAGCCTTGATGAGATTGGGAATGCCTGTAAGTTGTCGTGCCTCCGCATCGTTGATTATCACAACGTCGACTCCCCTGATCGTGCGCACGAGTGAGTCGCGTGTGTGCTCGATCCAGAGGTTCATCGTATCGAGCGCCACCAGTTCCGCGTTGGGCATCTGTTCTCTGACGCCGCGTTGCAGGTCGGGTTGAATGTTACCGAGAAACAGCAGGCGCGAACGTTTGGACTCTTCCGATAGTTTCGGTTGAAAGTCAGCGAAGACGTTCAGGTCGGTGTAGAGAGTTTCAGCGACGTTCAGGTCGTACTCGTAACGACCGCCCCAACGAAACGTCTTGCCGTCAGCGATTCTTTCAACGTCGTGCGTGTCAATACCGCGACTCTCAAAAACCTCCTGCTCGGTAAAGTCGCCGCCTACAACGGCAACGATACCGACTTTCGTGAAGAAGCTGGCCGAGATCGAAAAATGCGAGGCCGAACCGCCGAGCATCTTCTCAGATTTTCCAAATGGGGTTTCGACTGCGTCATAAGCAACCGATCCGACAACTAAAAGGGACATGTTTTTCTCAAATGGAGCCGGCAGCAGATGCAGGACGTCATCTGCTCCTGCTCGGTGCTCCTGTTTACGGTTGTTTAGGTGTATCGAGCGCGCGCAACTCTTCCTGTGCTTGCTTGGCGAACGGACTCTCCGGGTGGTCGGCGATTAACTTCTTAAGATAGTCGACACCCATTTCGCGAAATTGCGCGGAAGTCAGTGTTCGTTTCTCGCTGCCTTCAAAGCTGACATACAGCTCCGGTTTCTGTTTACCTTTATTCTGCGAAAGCCACAGGCTGCTTTGGCCCGCCATCAGCAACACTTCTTCGATTTTGGCGAAGTTTGGATTGCCGGCGATGATCTCTTCGCAGCGTTTGAGCGCGGCGACATAGGCTTTCTTCAACTTGAAATAGTTTCGTGCGACTTCGAGATTGTGATAGGAGTCACGTTCGAGATCCGGATCGCGAAGCGTCGACGGATCCGGCCCACCCTTGACGCCACCCTGCGCGTAAGTCGCGGGGGCCGCAACGAAAATCAGCAGAACTAAAAGTAATAACTTAATCTTCATTTCTTACCTCGCTAACACATTTTTCACGCAACGGCGCAGCGGCACAACGGAAGACCAAAGATGCGGAAGGTCTGCCGTTGCGGCGTTGCGCCGTTGCGTGAGAAACCTTCATCCATTTCTCTTACGATGCGTACTTCTTAACGATCGCTTCCAGCTTCTTCTTCGTCTCTTCCGGCCATAGATTTGACGGTGTGAAGATCGCGTGCTTCAGCGCTGACCCACACTTGCACTCACGATCACCGTCCTTCAATCGCTTGACCGACTCGCGCAGGATGATCTGCGCGTTGCGCACATTCTTGTTCAAGTAATCAACAACCGTCTCCACGCTCACGGCATCGTGTCCGGGATGCCAGCAATCGTAGTCAGTAACCAGCGCCAGCGTCGCGTAACAGATCTCCGCTTCGCGCGCCAGTTTCGCCTCCTGCAAGTTCGTCATTCCGATGATGTCCATACCCCACGAGCGATAGACATTCGACTCCGCCACAGTCGAAAACGCCGGACCTTCCATGCACACGTACGTCGCATCGCGGTGCGTGTTAACATCCACAGTCTTGCACGCTTCCTCCAACACGTCACCAAGCCGCCCACACACCGGATGCGCAAATGAAACGTGCGCCACAATCCCTTCACCAAAGAACGTCGATTCCTTCACCCGCGCGCGCGTCCGATCAAAAAACTGATCCGGAATAACCATATCGAGCGGCGCGTATTTTTCCTGTAACGAACCGACCGCAGACGCCGAAAGAATACTCTCGACGCCAAGCAGCTTCATTGCATAGATATTCGCTCGAAACGGAACTTCAGTTGGCGTCAGACGATGGCCACGCCCGTGACGCGGCAGAAAAGCAACTCGCTCGCCCTCGAGTGTGCCGACGATGAACGAATCCGACGGCGGTCCAAAAGGAGTGTCAACCTTGACTTCCTCCACGCCGGTCAGCTCGGGCATCTGGTAAAGACCACTGCCACCGATGATGCCGACGCGAACTCCGAAACCTGTACTCATGAAAGCTGCTGGTCCGCTTCGGGATACGGAAGCGGACTAAACTCCTTTTCTCCCTGTTCCAAACGGCACAATGGTTCGTCAGGATCGTGATAAAACACGCAAAGCCAACCCTCGCGCGCCGCCTGCGGCAACAACCGCTTCTTCGCCTCGAGACTCTCCACCGGATAAAGATCGAAACCGGGGATCCACGGCAGACGCACGTGCGCGCGCATCGGCACCAGATCCGCAAACCCAAACATCGTCTGCCCGTCACGTTGCAACCGCCAGCACTGCATGGAGCGATTGTGGCCGGCAATCGTTTCCATTCTCAAACCGGGGACAACCTCGTAATCGGCGTCTTTTCTTTCGAGTTGACCCGACTCGATCATTGGTCGCCAGTTATCGGGCAGATAACTCGCGCGATCGCGTTCACTCGGATGCTCTGCATGGTCCAACTCAGCAGCCGAAACAAAGTAACGCGCATTTGGAAACGCCGGCACTGCTTTGCCGCTATCATCGAGATATGTATTGCCGCCGGAGTGATCGAAGTGCAGATGCGTGTTGACCACGATCGTGATCTCGTCCGCCCCGACGCCGGTGCGCATCTTCAACGTTTCGCTGAGGGGGCGCACACGATCGATGCCGTACATGGACGTTTGCTTCGCAGTCCACTTCTCGCCGATTCCGGTTTCGATCAGGATCTTTTCCGATCCGGCATCGATGAACACACAATTCATGTTCATCCTGATTCTGTTGTCATCGTCCGGTGGAGATTCCTTTGCCCATAGCTTGCGTGGAACCACTCCGAACATCGCTCCACCATCGAGGCGGAATTCGGTGTCCTGAACGATCTCCACGCGATAGTCGCCTAACTGCATCGCACTCGGGAATTGTTACAGGTCCTATCGGACATATAGAACCCATCAAGAGCTAAGGTTGCTTTGCTTTGGGCTTCGCCGGGCTTTGCTTCGCGTTCGGTTTCGGCGCTGGCTGCTCGGATGCCGGCGGCGGTCCCTCCTCAGGTGGACCAAACGGGAGACCCTGCGGCGCCTGCTGTGGCTCAGGCGCCTTCACCTGGTAGTTCTCAGCAACCTTCACGTGCGAGCGGCTGACGATTTCGTCAAGCACCTTCTTCGTCTTTTCCTGCTCGAGTGCAGACTTAGCCTTATCGCGCCCCGATTGAGGTGGTCCAAAGGGATTCGCGCCGGCATCGCTGATCAGGATATGACGCGCGTGAACCATCTCTTGTGTCTTGCCGTCTTTCGTCTCGGTCTTTTTCTCTTCCAGCTTGATGATGTGGAAGCCAAACTTGCTCTGAACGATGTCGCTGATCTCACCGGGCTTTAACGCGTATGCAGCCTGTTCAAACTCCGGCACCATTTGACCATGGCCGAACCAACCGAGATCGCCGCCTTTATCTTTAGTGCCATCCGTTGAAAACTCCTGCGCGAGTTTGGCAAAGTCCTCGCCCGCACGTGCGCGCTTGAGAACTTCCTCGGCCTTGGCGCGGTTCTTCGCATCGGTGTCGAGTTCAGGATGTCCCTTGAGATATGCGTCGACCTCTGCGTCCGTCGCTTCAAACTTGTCTTTCAAGTTGTCCATCGCATACTTCTGAGCGACGGCGCGCGCGTGCTGCAGTAACACCTGCAAACGAACCTCAGGTTTCTTGTCGATCCCTTTGTCAATCGCTTTCTTTTCCGCGACGTAAATCCGCCCCAGACGCTGCTTGAGCACGTTTAGTTGGTCTTGTGGAATCTCCTGAGAGGCGAATTGCGGATCCTGAGCTTTGGCGTCGGCAAGGAGTTGATCAAACTTACCCTGATTGCCCGGCACTTTGAAAAACTCATCGACTTCGGCGTCAGTGATGTCGCCGGTTTCACCCTGGTCGGCAAAATACTTTTGCGCAATGATGCTCGCCCTCTGAAACTCGAGTTGGCGCTTCATCTCGGGACTGCGATCAACTCCATGTGCCTCCGCTTCTTCAGCGACTGCCAGCAACTGTTTGATCTGTTCCGCGAAGTCTTTGCGCGCCTTCTCGTCAGCCGACAGCCGGGCACGCATTTGCGGCGGCTGCGATTCCGCGATCACGGCCATGTCTTCGGG
>DATEWS010000600.1:0-2053 GCA_035257785.1 Pyrinomonadaceae bacterium | reverse complement strand
CTCAGAATTTAATCTTTTTTTGAGCCTTTTGTGCCTTTTTGTGGCGTTATTCTGCTGGAACCGCAGCGACGACGTCCATCATCACGAGTGCGCCGGCCGGCAACGATGCCGCCGCGAATGCGGTGCGCGCAGGCAGTGGCGTGATACCCAGACCCGGCAGCCATTCGGCGTAGATCACATCGACCGCTTTGAAGTCTTTAATATCCGCCAGCAGCAACGTCACTTTAACGATGTCAGCCGCCGAACATCCCGCCGCGTTGAGTATCGCATCGAGATTAGAAAACATGCGGCGCGTCTGCGCCTCGAGCCCTTCTTCGAGCTTGCCCGTGTCCGGATCGCGACCCGTCTGCGCCGTTACAAAAACCAGGTCGCCGGTGCGAATAGCTTGGGAGTAAGTGCCGAGTGCCGGCGGTCCGGCGTCAGTCTTGATGCGTGTCTTGTTAACCATCGATACGTTCTACCTTCAACGGTATATGAAAATCTACTTTCACCGGACCACCCGCGAGCGGCGCCAGATCGAGTAACTGGACGTCACCTGGAAAAATGATCTGCAACAGCACGACGTTCGCCGGATTCGCGAACTCGAGCTCGAAGTAGTGAAACTCGGTGATGTTGGAAGCGTAAATCCAGAGGTTGTTCTGGTCGCGTATCCAGTTGCGAAAACCATCGCTCTCCATCGGCTCGGTGCGAATCTCGAGCGGCGCCTCGGTCAAAATCTTTTTCGTCAGATCGAAGTGTTCGAAAGCGTATTGCCAACTCTGTTCGTAGGGCCGTTTGGTTGAGCCACGCTCGCGCGGCAACGCGCCTCGTTGTTTCAGGCGAATGTTTTCGCGCACAAACTGTTCGCGTTCTGTGACAGCTTCATAGTCGCCGTCAGTCAGGCGTCGGAGAAAGTGAGCCGCATCGCGGCTCATGGTCCATACGTGGCGGACGATCTTGAAATAAGTAATAGCAGTCGGGTTGATATCGAAGATCGTGAGGCGCTTCGGTTTCCAGAGCGGGATCAGATTGAGACCGTATAGACCACCGACGACGCTGATCATGTGAATGTCTTCGCGCCGCTCCGGGGCGACGTTTTCGTAGTGCGCTTTGATTTCGCCAAACTCGCTGAACGAACCATCCTGGGCGCCGTCGTCGGTGCCGTAGAAAACATTCTCCGGATGGTCGTGATACATCTCGCGGTTGAACGCGCGCGGTGCTTCTGCGGTCACGAAGTCGCCTCCCAGGCAGGTTTATTTAGTGATTTGTAATTGCGTAATCGTTCCGCCCACTCCGGGGAATCTGGCTCCGAACTACTGTAAGTAATCTTTACCGTGCGCTCGATCAGTTCGATCGCATTTCGGATGACGCCGTGGTCACCGTGGCGAATGGTTATGAACCCGTCGCCAGTGTACGTCGGAGATTTGGAAGCCCCGAGTTTGGGCCAATGTACTTCAACCAACAGGTCGTCCATCTTTTCATACACGGTATCGACACCGTCCACACGTTCAACAACTCCCGAACCCACGCCGCGAAGAAAAATTGTTCCCACCTCGTATTTCCGCTCCAATGGACCATCGAAACAGCCGTCAACCATAACCATGGCCCACACGCGGTATGGATCGACGTCACAGGCAAAGCCAAACATTGGCGCGATCCTCGCACCAGCCGGCCGCAACGTCGCATCAATAAATCCTGCCGGTCCACCACGATTTTGAAATCCTTCGATATGGGTCATCGCATCACCTACCTTCAATGCTCTGACTGCCCGCAACCCCTCAGTGATGAAGTCGCAATATCTATCAATATGTCGAGGCATCAGGCACTGCCATTGCCTGCTCGGAGCTTCCACCGCGTGGAGGATCCCAGGGTTGTAAAGGCAAAGCGAATAGAATTGAGGTTCGTTGGCGATGGTAATCGTATCGAAGCACATCTCCACGCCGAGTACGTACGCTTCAGCGATTACAGGCTGCGCCGGCGATGGTTGCATTAACTCGACCAACTGGGCTAGCTGTTCTTCATTTCGTATCTGGAAGGTCGTGAGTGCTCCGCCGCCGCCCATAGGCTTGAGGAT
>DATEWS010000599.1:0-8091 GCA_035257785.1 Pyrinomonadaceae bacterium | reverse complement strand
AGCCCCGACGCTACCGCGTTGCGGTAGTGACTGTGTCCAACGAGATTCTCGACTTGTGAGCTAACGCTCCGCACCGGCGAGCGATTGCAGTCGCTGCTCGATCCCGGGGTATTCCCAACTTTTAATACCACCTGAACACGCGCAGGATGTTTGAGAAATCATCTGTCCACACGTGCGAATCTGTTCGTCCTTCAACTACTCGCCAGTGCGGGTTTTGGGCGAGGGTGTCAAACGCAGCTGAGTTGCGCGCCATCACCAGCCACTCGGACGGATCCTTGCCGCTGACCGGATTAAACTCTCCATCAGCAAAACTCAAACTCATGGCGCCGTTGTGTTTAGCCAGATCTGCGAGAACACCATCGAGGCGAAGGCTGCGATTGGAAATGTGAAATGCCAGCATCCCACCTGTTGCGAGCTTCGACGTATAAAGGTCGATGGCTTCCTGTGTCAGCAGATGAACAGGAATCGCATCGGAGTTAAAAGCATCGAGAACGATGAGGCCATAATGCTGGTCCGGCGCATTCTGCAACTGAAGACGAGCGTCGCCCACGACTATGTTGGTCGCAGCAGCCGCGCATTTTTCGAGATAAGTAAAATACTCCGGCGTCTGCGCGAGACGGACAACAGCGGGATTGATTTCGTAAAAGGTCCAAAGCTGACCTGCAAACGAGTAACAGGCCATGGATCCCGTTCCGAGTCCGACGACTGCAACATTCGGTGATGCGGCATTAGCGTTGAAGGCGCCAAAGATCTGTCCGAGTGGGCCATCGCGATGAAAGTATGAGAGTGGCTCGCGTTGAAGCGCGGGATCAATAAACTGGCGACCGTGTATGGTATTGCCGTGGTAAAGAATGCGAGTCGCGCCTGCCGGATCGATCTTGACGCTTAGAGTTCCAAAGAAATTGCGCTCAACGTGCAACGTGCGATTTTGAGTTTCGGCGTAGACAACACTGCCAAGCATCACTGCGCCAAGTGCGAGAGCAAAGCGAACCGGGCGCGTTCGAAAACGATGATTGATGATCACGAGGGGAGCGCCGAAAATAATCGCGACAGTGACAGCGGGGCTCAAATCAGATCCTTTAACAACGAAGACCAGTGCTATCGTGAGTCCGCACATAATAACGGGCCAGATAAAGTCAAACAAACGATCGGTTGAGGAATCGTTTTCGCTTTTTTCACGTGCAACCAGGCACGCCAAAACAATTACCAATGGATACTCGATGATCGTGCTGAATGTAATCGGAGCTATCAACGTGTTGAAGAGTCCGCCAAGCACGCCACCGGTTGCGACGCACAAGTAAAAATCGGCGAGACGTGCGGCAGGTGGTCTGTCATTGGCCAACTTTGTGTGACAGATCGTCGCCGCAACGAAGAAGAAACACAGATGCACCAGCACGATAGCCGTAGTCGGTTCAGTTGCGTTTGACGCAATCACCAGTGTGAGGAGCAATGCCAACGCACTAAGCGCGGCAGTGGCGAATCGTTCCGGCAGTAAGTTCCTGCCTGCAAACGCGAGCACGAACGTCACCAGGTAAAGTGCTAACGGAATGGTCCATAGCAAAGGTGTTGGTGCGATTTCAGTAGTGACGTAAGTCGTGACGCCGAAGAGCAAGCTCGCAGGAACGAAGGCTGACAGAACCCAGTAGCAGCGTCGCGAAAGTGAAATCTTAGGAGCGGTTACAATTTCAGTTTCGACTCGCTCTGCACGCGACGACTTCCACAACACGAGCATGCAACCCAGGCTCAACACCAGGAATACAACATAGGCCGCGGCCCAGAGTTGAGTTTGACGAGACAGTTTGAGGTTGGGTTCAAGTAATACCGGGTAGCTGATTAATGCCAGGAGACTGCCTGCATTACTAATCGCAAACAGGAAATATGGATCGTTTGCCGCACTGTGACTGGTGCGTGTAAACCATTTCTGTAGTAGCGGGCTGGTAGTTGAGATAAGAAAGATCGGCAGACCGATCGCACTCAACAGGTAGCCAAAAAGCCAGAGCGCCGGATAAGTTTGTTGGGATATAAAACCAGCATTGCCGGCGAGTGTAAGCGGCAGGTAAAGAGACGATAACAGCAGGAGAATGCCCTGAAGAATTGCTTGCTTGCGCGCTGTCAACCACGAAGTTGTGACCAGCACGTATGAATAACCCGCCAGCAACAGTATTTGAAAAAACAACATGCACGTGTTCCACACTGCCGGCGTTCCGCCGAGTCGAGGCAAAAGCATCTTTGCCACTGTTAGTTGAATCCAGAACAGCAAGAGCGCGCTGAGGAAAATCGTGATGGCAAATAGCAAGAACGTTCGCCGTGAAGATCCAGGTGTCATGTCTGGCGAATAATCCTAGGTTATTGCGCTGTTGACAAGCACAAGTTACGATCCGCACGTTTTGACTTCCACAAGCATCAACTCGAGTGTTATCGGCGATGACGACCTCAAGGTCATTTCGCAACTGGATCACATCACCTCACTCAATCTCAACGGCTCAAAGCATGTAACAGACAAAGGCCTCGCGTATCTTGCTCGTATGCCGCAATTGCGAGAACTGATCCTCGATGGTGAGATCACTGATCGTGGGCTGGAAGTGCTGGCCCAACTGCGCCAACTCCGTGTCTTCAAGATGTTTTGGCAAAGCAACGTGACTGACAAAGCGATTGCAAATCTCAGCTTCTGCGAGCGACTTGAGGAAGTGGATCTATTGGGCTGCAACACAGGCGACGGCGCCATCGCCGCCCTCGCCGGAAAAGTCGAATTGCGTCGATTGAAGACCGGCCGGAACGTAACCGACGATGGTCTCGCGCTGCTCGAACAGTTTCCCGGTTTCAAAACTCCGCCCGCAGAAGAACCTCAGTTCGGACTGATGTCGTTTAGTGTTGAACCCACCAATCTTCTCATCGATGGACCATTCACTCGGAAGGGACTGGATGGCGTGCGTGGACTCGATGGACTGTTTGGTTTGAGCTTCTTCCGGCACACGTCGCGTTTGCGTGGTGATGATCTTCAATGTCTTGACGGCCTGTCGAATCTCGTTTACCTCGGTTGCCCGGGTGAAGTTTGCGACGACGACGCGATGCGTCACATAGCCGCGCTTCCAAAACTGCGCATGCTGATGGGCCAGGGCACTGTCGCGACTGATGATGGCTTTGAAATGTTCGCCCAATCACGAACGATTGAATACTTGTGGGGACGTGAGTGTCCGAATTTAACAGGGCGAGGCTTCGTTGCTTTGTCGCGTATGCCCGCGTTGAAAGGCCTGGCTGTCAGTTGCAAGTTTGTCGATGACGTAGCGCTCGCAAGTTTGGCCGACTTCCCTTCTTTGAAGGAGTTGATGCCGATGGACGTTTCCGACGATGGTTTTCGTCACATCGCACGCTGCGCACAACTAGAGTCGTTGATTCTGATGTATTGCCGCGACACGACCGACGTTGCAACGAGTCACCTCGTCGGAATGCCTAATCTGAAGAAGTACCACGCCGGTTACAACTTGATTACAGACTCGAGCCTGGAAATGTTGAGCCGGATCAAGTCGCTCGAGGAGATCTCATTCGAAGGCTGCAAATTCATCACCGACGCAGGCATTCCTCACCTGACCACGCTGCCCAATCTCCGCAAACTCTCCATCGGCGGCTGCCCGCAGGTAACAGCATCAGGAGTAACAGGATTCGCGAGCGACGTGCGAGTCAGTTACGACCCACGCTAATGATCTAAATTTGCGGGGGGCCACTGTCGCGACGATCGTCGATGTTATTTAGTAAGATCCAGATTCATCGATGTCAGTCGCGGCAGTTAAGATCATCGTCTCAGCCGGCGCCGGTCCCGGCGACAATATCAAAGCAGCAGAACGTCTCGCTGCGATCTTCAAGGACAGTGGAATCGACGTTGATATATCGATCGCGCAGAGCGGCGCTGAAGTAAATGAACTCGCGCGTGATGCTGCTCGTAGTCTTCATAAAGTAATCGTGGCGGCTGGAGGTGACGGGACAGTCAGCTCAATCGCAGCAACGGTAATCGATACCGATAAGACTTTAGGGGTGTTGCCGCTCGGCACACTTAATCACTTTGCTCTCGACCTCGGAATTCCCTTCAACCTCGAAGCGGCGGCGCATACAATTGTCACTGGCTTTACAACTGAAGTTGATGTCGCCGAAGTAAACAATCGCATTTTTCTCAATAACTCGAGTTTGGGTCTGTATCCGATCATCGTCCGCGAACGACAGAAGCGTGAGCGACTCGGTTTTGGAAAATGGCCCGCATTCTTTTGGGCCATCATTCAGGCATTCCGACGTTATCCATTGCTCGACGTTCGACTCCGTGTTAACGGCGAATTGCTGGAACGGACTACTCCGTTTGTATTTGTTGGGAACAACGAGTATGCGATGGATTTATTAAATATCGGGTTGCGCGAACGGCTTGATAAAGGGGTGCTGAGTATTTACATAACACACCGCACCGGTCGTTTGAGATTGATAGGACTGGCGCTGCGTGCGGTGTTCGGGCGGCTGCGAAACGACAAAGATTTTTTGGCGTTGCGTTCAAACGAGGTGAAAATACAAAGCGCTCACAAGCGACTGCGAGTTGCTTTTGATGGCGAGATTACGGTGATGGAGCCTCCGCTCGAGTACCGCGTTCGGCCGCGCACGTTGCGCGTGATTGTGCCCGCAGAGAGTGATTGAAGTGCGAACCATAGTTCATCTTTCCGACTTGCATTTCGGGCGCGTGAATCCGTTGCTGCTCGATCCTTTGATAACAGTTGTCAGAGAAGTTGAACCGGATCTCGTTGCGATCTCCGGCGACCTTACGCAGCGAGCACGTACGTATCAGTTTCAGCAGGAACGAGCGTTCCTCGATGCGCTGCCGAAGCCGCGGATCGTGGTTCCGGGGAATCACGACATTCCTCTTCATAATGTCTTCGCCCGCTTTCTTGAACCGTTAACGAAATACAAACGCTACATCACGGATGATCTTCAGCCGGTTTATGAGGATAAAGAGGTGGCGGTCGTCGGCGTGAATACGGCGCGGTCGTTGGTCTTTAAAGGCGGACGCATCAATGAAACTCAGGTGAGTCGTTTGCGAGATAAGTTCTGCTCGTTGGGAAACGGAGTGGTGAAGGTGGTTGTGACTCATCACCCGTTTGATTTACCTGAAGGACATGATGAGCGAGACCTCGTGGGCCGAGCGAAAATGGCAATGACGGGACTGGCTGAGTGCGGCGCCGACTTGTTTCTTGCCGGACATTTGCATATCAGCCACACCGGTCACACGAAGCGCTACAACATTCACGGTTACTCGGCGCTGGTTGTACAAGCCGGTACGGCGACTTCGACGAGAGAGCGAGGCGAAGCAAACTCGTTCAACCTGCTTCGCATTGCGTATCCGGCGATAACCGTCGAGAAACATGTGTGGAATGCGCCGGCGTTTGTCGTTTCGACCGTGGAACAATTCAAACACACCGCGGAAGGATGGAGCAGAGTTTGATCACGCCGCGAGTAGTGTCGCCATCGTCTGGATTACCATGCCCAAAACCACTCCAGCAATGTACCTCCTCGTACGCATGCTGTTTCTTAGGTTGATCAATGTCGCCAGTCCCAGTGGTATGAAAATCACAGTACCGGAGATTAGCCCTGCATCAAGGCGATGATTAATTAAGCTATGAAATATGTGCGAGAGTCCGTTCAAGAAAACTGTACTACCTAAACATACGCCCAGGAATTGAGGAAATCCGAATCGCTGCGCCAGAGCAATGCCGCAGGTCATCAGCAACCACGCGGCAGTGCTCAGGAGGAGAAAGACGTTTAATGAAAGGTTAATCCCATGCCCTATCCCGTTGATTTCTTCGATGATATGCAAGAAGTAGACGAGCGGGAACAGCCAGAGCCAGTGTGGTGATTTTGGGTTCATCGAACTTCGGGCGCTTGAGCCGCATCTGATCCGATATGACTGAAACTAATCGTTACATCATTAGTGCAATATCGATCTGCCTCGTGTTGCTCGCCACCTCGTGTAGCGAGCGCACGCATTACGAGTCGCCGGCAGCAAACACTGCATCTAACGCGGAAGACATCGGCAGCGCGGATAAATTCTATAGTCAACGAGAAGATCTGATGCAACTCCGCCGTGGCATAGTTTCACTGCGACAGGCCCTAACCAAAAATCCCGGGAACTATGAGGCGGCGTGGAAGCTGTCGAAGTTCAACTATTACCTCGCGACGCACACTGACGATGCGAAAGAGCGCGACGATGCGTTTCGAGCTGGGATCGACGCCGGCAAAACTGCGGTCCAATTGCAGAGCGAAAAACCGGATGGGCATTTCTGGCTGGGCGCGAATTACGGCGGCGCCGCCGAGCAGTCCGCGATTCAAGGACTGGCAACCGTGAGTGATATTCAGAATGAAATGAACACGGTGCTGCGTTTGGACGAGGGATATCAAAACGGCAGTGCTTACATGGTCCTCGGCCTGGTCTATCTCAACGCTCCAGGGATCGTTGGTGGAGATCCGAAGAAGGCAGTGGACGAGATGGAGAAGGGTCTACGCTTCGGCGAACCCAACGCTTTCCTTCATCTACACCTGGCCGAAGCGTACAAGAAAGTAGGCCGCAACGACGACGCACGCCGGGAGATCAAAAAGATCCTCTCAATGACCCCCGATCCGAATTACCTGCCGGAGTACAAAGAAGCCAGCGCCGCCGCGCAAAAACTACTGGACCAGATCGACCACGGCGGTTGAGCAAGTCGGTCGGATTTAATGTGTTCGCCTGTCAGGGAGTTGATTATCGCGTCACAAGTGGAGCCGCGGATTAGACGGATTCTCAGACATCGATTCACGCGGATAAGAGATGCACAGAATCATTCAACTCGCCATCATCATCACACTCTTTTCGTACACCGCGCACGCGCAAACAGAATCGAACTGCCGGACGTCACACCCGTTTAACCCAAACATCAAACCGGGTGTGGGGGGCTCGTTTACTTTCACGCGCGATGGGAAGACGCTGCTCGTCCCCGGATTAGATGGCAAGATTAGATTTATCGATCTCGCCTCGGGTGAGACTAAACGCACGCTCAGCGGTCACACGAATTATGTCTACATGGCAAACTTCAACCCCAACGCAACCCTGCTCACGTCTTCG
This sequence comes from Pyrinomonadaceae bacterium, assembly GCA_035257785.1. Lineage (GTDB taxonomy): Bacteria > Acidobacteriota > Blastocatellia > Pyrinomonadales > Pyrinomonadaceae > PSRF01. The sequence goes on along the minus strand of DATEWS010000599.1, from coordinate 965 downwards.
AGTCGCGATAACACCGCGCGGATCTGGGACGTTGCTAGTGGTCAGGTGCTGCACACGTTCGACGGCTTTCGCTGCGCCGTAAAAGTTGCAAAGTTTAGTCCCGACGGTAAGTTGCTCGCCGCCTCAGGCAACGACGGCATGTTGAAGCTCTACGATGTGAAGAGCTACAAGGAATTGAAGTCGATGGTCCATCGCGAATCACCCAACATCGACATGGCCACCTACGCTTTAATCTTCAGTCGCGATGGCAAACAAATCTACGCCGCCAACGGCGACGGCACGATTAGCGTATGGGACGTTGCGAGTGGAAAAGAAATTCGCAACTGGCAGGCGCACCCGAATATTGCTTTGAAGTTGGTGCTCAGTCCTGATTATCGTCACCTGATATCGCTAGGTGACGAGTTGGTGAAAGTGTGGGACACAAGCACCTGGAGGGAAATTGCAACGCTTTCGATACCGAGAACGGCTCAGGACTCCAACATCTCGGCGAGTGCTCTCGCGATTAGTCACCACGGAAAACTCATCGCGGCGAGTTACATCGAACTCGACTCAAAACGAACTACTTATCTTGCCGTCAACACAATTGTCTGGAATGCGAAGACCGGCGAAAAACTCTTTACACTCGGCGGACATAAATTCGATATCAACGGCGTCATCTTCACACCCGACGATCGTTATTTACTGACAGGCGGTATCGATGCGACGATCAAATTCTGGGACATGCGTGACGGTCAACTAACGCGCACGATCATCATAAAGTAACCAAATATATAAGAGATGTGCCTCGGGAATTTCCTATGCAACTACCTGTTAAGCTTTGCCGATTCAGGGAAATTGAAACCTCACAGTATACTCCTGCGTAGAAACGTGTTCGTCGCATGAGTAATCCCGTCAACTAACCACTCCACGAAAGAGGTGTTTCTATGCGTTCTCGCCGCTCAATTATCGGCCTGCTGATACTTTCA
>DATEWS010000598.1:0-4870 GCA_035257785.1 Pyrinomonadaceae bacterium | reverse complement strand
ATTAAACGCCTGATACGCGCCTGTATCAAGGCACCCGCACACATCGCACACGGCTCAATCGTCGAGTAAACATCGACGCCCGTCAGCCGGTAATTCCCCAGCTTCCTCGCGGCCTCGCGAAGCGCAACGATTTCAGCGTGCGCTGTGGGATCGCAGTCAGTACGCGTGCGGTTTCCGCAAACAGCGACGAGTTTATTTTCGCTGACGATGCAGGTGCCGATCGGCACCTCGCCATGCGCCTGCGCTTCACGCGCGGCGGCCAGCGCCAGCCGCATCCACTGCTCGTCAAACTCTGTTCCTGCGGCGCTCATCTTCAAACAACGAACGGCCACTATAGGGCAAATTGAAGGTTTCACGCAAAGGTGCAAAGCAGCCACTGACCAAACGCAAATCCGCGTGCTATTATCAGTTTCCGGAGTTCCGCGCCCCTGTCTGGACGGCGCGCTCCTTCAATCCCATGTCCACCGAAGTAAGCCAAAGAGGTAGTGGTCAACTATCGACAGACAGAGGCACCGGACGTCTTCGCACGGCACCGGCAGTCGATCCGTTGGCAGAGCCCTCTGCGCAGTCGCCCGCTGGACAAATGCGCCGCATGACGCCGGCGGAATTCAATACCGCGATGATTCACTTCTATCGCGGTGAGGTACAACGCTCAAACACCTGGCGCAATCGACTCGATACCACTACGAACTGGGCCGTCATCACTGCCGGCGCGACACTCTCGTTTGTCTTCAGCTCACCGAACAATCCCCACTTCGTGATTCCGATCAACTCGATCCTCGTCGCGATCTTTCTCTTAATGGAAGCGCGTCGTTATCGTTACTACGAGATCTGGTCGAGCCGCGTGAGAATTCTCGAAACAGGTTACTTCGCAAACATTCTGATGCCCGAAAACCGTCCCGCTGACGAGTCGTGGGCCGAACACCTCGCTGCTGACTTGACGACACCTCACTTCACGATCACCGAGTGGGAAGCAGTGGGCCGTCGCTTACGGCGCAACTATCTTTGGATCTTCGCGTTGCTCGCTTTGAGTTGGAATTTAAAGGTCTACCTATCACCATTGCCCGCACGCGACTTCAACGCATTCATCGATCGCGCCCAGGTCGGAATCGTTCCGGGCTGGATTGTGTTTGTAGTTGGCATCCTATTCAATGCTGCGGTCTTTATTTTTGCCATCGGCACACTGCGATTGCGCGAAGCAACAGGAGAAGTGTTGCCGAAGCATGAGTTTTCATTTCAACCGTTAAAACGAATGACGAACTGGACCGCCAACACAACCAGACGCACGACAGTTCGCGCGAAGCGCGCTCGCCAACGCGTGCGCAGTCGCGCCGACACGACCGCGGAGTATAAGAAGATCGACATTTCCGAAACGCCGGACAGACGGGCTGAAGTGAACATCAGGTAGGTCAATGCTTCAGCTCAACGGTCAACAACTCACTCTCCAGCAAATCGAAGACGTTGCCAGAGGCCGGGAACAAGTCGTCCTCGCCGATGAGGCGCGCGTGCGCGTCGAGCGAGCGCGACAGGTGGTCCATGACATCGTCACGCAGGGACGGACGGTTTACGGCGTCAACACTGGTTTCGGAAAGTTGTCCGACGTCAGTATCGATAAGTCTGACTTGATTCAGTTGCAACTGAATCTCGTGCGCAGCCATTCGTGTGGTTTGGGTGAACCACTTTCGGAGCCGGAAGCGCGTGCGATGTTGTTGTTGCGCGCGAATGTGCTTGCTTCGGGATTCAGCGGTGCGCGTGCGCTCGTCATCGACACGTTGATCGCGATGCTCGAGAAAGGTGTGACACCGGTGATTCCTGAAAAAGGAAGCGTCGGCGCGAGTGGCGATCTGGCGCCGCTGGCCCACCTTGCGCTCGCTGCGATCGGTGAAGGCGAAGTCTTTTATCAAGGCGAGCGGTTACCGGCAGCAACGGCCCTTGAGCGCGCGCAGGTCGCGCCGTTGCAGTTGGAAGTGAAAGAAGGACTCGCCCTGCTCAACGGAACGCAAGCGATGGGAGCGGTCGGTGCGCTTGCGTTGCATCGTGCGCAACGACTTGTTCGTCTCGCGGATGTGGCGGGCGCGATGACGCTCGAAGCGCTCAAAGGTACGCCGGTAGCATTCGACGAGCGCATTCATTCGGCACGTCCGCACCCCGGGCAAATCGAAGTCGCTGCTCACTTGAGAGAGTTGCTGCGAGACAGCGAGATACGTCAGTCGCATCTCGAAAACGATCCGCGCGTGCAGGATGCTTATAGTTTACGTTGCATGCCGCAGGTGCACGGTGCGATTCGCACGGCTTTGAGTCACGCGAAGCAGGTGGTTGAAATCGAAAGCGGTAGCGCGACGGATAATCCGCTGGTTTTTTCGGAGACTGGCGATGTGTTGTCGGGTGGAAACTTTCACGGTGCGCCATTGGCACTCGTTTTTGACTACGCCGCAATGGCTTTGACAGACTTGATGAGTATCACCGAGCGTCGTATCGATCGACTGGTGAATCCTGATGCGAATGAAGGACTGCCGCCGTTTTTGACAGCGCATCCAGGCATCTCGTCGGGTTTCATGATGCTGCAAGTGACGGCGGTGGCGCTTTTGAACGAAGCGAAAGTGTTGGCCCATCCGGCGAGTATCGATAACGTGCCCACCGATGGCGGTAAAGAAGATCACGTCTCGATGGGAATGACGGCCGCGACCAAGCTTCGTTCGATCGTGCAACTCGCGGAAATGACAACCGCGATCGAATTAATGGCAGCAGCGCAGGGGTTGGAATATCACGCGCCACTCGCACCCGGAGCGGGGGTGAAGCAGGCGTACGAGATCGTGCGTAAGCTGGTTGCACCACTCATGCAAGATCGATCGATGTCCCGTGATATCGAGGCCATTCGTGATGCGATAGTCGCCGGGGAATTTGTGGAGTTATTAGCTTAGACGAATTAGTTTCACGCAAAGGCGCAAGTTTACACAAAGGCGCAAGAGGATCTTCTTTGCTATCTTTGTGCCTTTGCGCCTTTGCGTGAAATATTGTTTGGAGGACACGTATGTCAAACCCAATGGACGAACGTCGCCGCGGTCTTGAGGAAGAATACTTTCATCGCAAGAACAAGGAAGCACTCGAAAAGCTGCGCGCGAAGGTGAAGGTATCCGAAGAGGCCAAAGCGGCCGGCACCTCGTCGATGAAGTGTCCGCGTTGCGACGGCACTCTGACGGAAAGCAAGTTTGAAGAGATCTTGATCGATACCTGCGACAAATGTGGTGGCGTTTGGCTCGACTCCGGCGAACTCGAACAACTCACAGCAAAAGAAAAACAATCCCCGGGCTGGCTCGACCGCTTTTGGTTTGCAGAAGGCTGATCGATGGACCATCGCGTAATCCACGCCCCGCGCGGCGCCCACTTGAATTGCAAAGGCTGGCATCAGGAAGCCGCGCTTCGTTGCCTGATGAACAATCTCGACCCGGACGTCGCTGAGCGTCCGGACGAACTGATCGTCTACGGCGGGGCCGGCAAAGCTGCTCGCAACTGGACGTGTTTCGACGCGATCGTGCGTGAGTTACAAGCGCTCGAAAACGACGAGACGCTGCTGGTCCAATCAGGCAAACCAGTCGCTGTATTTCGCACGCACGAGTACGCGCCCCGAGTGTTAATCGCGAACTCAAATCTCGTCGGCGCGTGGGCCAACTGGGAACACTTTCACGAACTCGAACGTCGCGGCCTGATGATGTACGGCCAGATGACTGCCGGTAGTTGGATCTATATCGGCACGCAGGGCATCGTGCAGGGCACGTTCGAAACGTTTGCTGCGATGGCTGACAAACAGTTTGCAGGCGATCTGTCGGGCAAACTCGTCGTCTCAGGCGGGATGGGTGGCATGGGTGGCGCGCAACCACTCGCAGCGACTCTGAACGGCGCCGTGTTTCTCGGTATCGACGTCGATCCGGCGCGAATCGAGCGTCGTGTTCGCACCGGTTACTGCGATCGCATCGCGATGTCGCTCGACGAAGCGCTCAACATCTGCGACGACGCGCGCGATCAAAAACGAGCTATCTCGGTTGGGTTAGTTGGAAACTGTGCCGAGGTGTTGCCGGAGCTCGTGCGTCGCGGCGTCCAGGTTGATGCAGTTACAGATCAAACGAGCGCGCACGATCCTTTGAATGGTTATGTGCCCGCGGGAATGTCACTCGACGAAGCCGCGGAGTTGCGTGAAAAGGATCCCGCTGCATACGTTGAGAAATCGAAGGCTTCGATGGCGCGACATGTCGAAGCGATGCTGGCGTTGAAGCGCGGCGGGGCGGTGGCGTTTGATTACGGCAACAACATTCGCAAGCAGGCTTTCGACGCGGGTTGCGAAGACGCTTTTGAAATTCCCGGATTCGTGCCTGAGTACATTCGACCGTTGTTCTGCGAAGGCAAAGGGCCATTTCGCTGGGTGGCGTTGTCGGGCGACGCGGAAGACATCCGCAAGACTGACGATCTCGCGCTCGAGATGTTTCCCGACGATCGCACGTTGAATCGTTGGCTGCGACTCGCGCGCGATCGTGTTCACTTTCAGGGGCTCCCGGCCCGCATCTGCTGGCTCGGTTATGGCGAGCGCGCGGAGATGGGCGAAGCGATCAACGATCTCGTGAAACGCGGCGATCTGAAAGCGCCGATTGCGATTGGTCGCGATCATCTCGACACGGGATCCGTCGCGTCGCCGTTTCGCGAAACGGAAGGCATGAAGGATGGATCGGATGCAGTGGCTGATTGGCCCATCCTGAATGCGTTGCTGAACACGGCGAGTGGTGCGAGTTGGGTCTCGTTTCATCACGGCGGCGGCGTTGGTATTGGATATTCGTTGCATGCGGGTCAGGTGTCGGTCGCCGATGGAACTGACGAATCG
>DATEWS010000597.1:0-2741 GCA_035257785.1 Pyrinomonadaceae bacterium | reverse complement strand
GCCAGCCGTGACAGCGGACACGCTGCGATCCTTCCCGTTTACTTTTTGGAGCAGCAAGGCTTGCACGAGGGAAGAGACTATCGAACACTGCGCTTCGACAGCGACGTAGGTAAACATGGTGATACCGGCACCAGCGAAGTTGAAGTGGTGCGAGCCGTCCTCGACGGGCAAGCCGACGCAGGCGCTATCGGCAGCCCCTTCTGGAAGACTGTGCGTGAGGAACGCCTCGTGCCCGAAGGTGCTCTTCGTGAGATATGGTCGTCACCGGCGTACCATCATTGCATGTTTACGGCAAGGCCTGACCTCGATCGCGAAAAGGAGGATCGGTTTGTCAAAGCGCTCTTGGCTATGAGCTACGACAACCCGGTCCATCGGCCGATACTAGAGGCCGAAGGGTTACAGCGTTGGCTAACGCCTCATATCGATGGTTACGCGGCCTTGCGCGAAGCCGCCTCGCAACAGGGATTCTTCAAGCAGGCATCTGCGAAGTCAGCCTAAGGCCGATCTCTGTCCAACCAAAGAAGATCGAACCTCGGATCACGCTTTAGGCACAGTTGAAGATTCTTGCCAACTTATTCGCGTGTTCGCGTTCACGATCGAAGGCGCGGCGGACAGCCGCGAAGGATTCGGAAAGAGGAAAAATATCGTGCGTTACCAGCAGGTCGTCATCTTCTGCTCCCACTGGATGCCAGTACACACCTTCGGCAGTAATCGTGACTTCCGGCACCAGATCGGTTCGACTAACAGCAACGCCTTCGCTAGCGGCACCACGCAATGCAATCCTGCGTATGACTCGATCTTGTTCCGCAATTAGCTCCTCGTCGAGGAATTGACGGAACTCCTCGGCCTCAGCATCGGTGGAAACAGTCGCCGCCAGTCGCACGCGAAACCCCTCAGCTCGAGCGCGTTGAATACCTTCTCGCGTTCGCGCCCATGTGCCGGGTCCGCGATGCAAATCGTGACGGTCGGGAGTCGGGCTGTCCAGACTGATTTGCAACACAATTCGATCGCGGGGCAAGGCTTTCAACTTTTCCATGCGACGTCCGGTAAACAGCATTCCATTGGTCAGCACCGTCGTCGGAGCTGCGCCGGCGCAAGAAATCAGAATCTCGTCTATGTCCTCCATCAGGAATGGCTCGCCTCCGGTGACGAAGATCTCCTTCACACCAAGGCCGACCGCTTCACGAGCGATTCGTTGTACGCGCTCAAGCCCCAGTTCTCGACGAGGCACGGTCGGAGAGGAACGCACACAGCAGTAGTCGCAACGCAGGTTACAGTCGAAATTGGTGTATAGCCAAAGCCGCGACCCCACCGGCCGGTTGTCTTCGGCCGGGAGCTCAGCAGCGCCACAACGAAAAACCCACCGATTCCGGTCTTTCTCGACCGTAACCTCCAGCAGTGCGTTTCCGGTGAAACGGCACCACGTTTCCAGCTCCGGTCCAATGCTCGCTTCGTCCCCGACCACTCCCACCAGATCGCCCGGCCGGCTCTGGCGCAGCACGGTAATCAACTGCGGCAAGAGACCAGACGAGAAAGTCTTTCGGCCAATGTCCAGATTGATGTCAGTCTTCACTTTCCGATATTCATTGCGCGTTGATCCAGTTTTCGGATCCCGTCACTTTAACCGACACATCCGATATAAAAATCCGCACAGGATTTCCGTCCGCCGTACCGTTGTGGTCCGTTGAGATGAGGAGAGGGCCGGCTTTCTTATAGCCTTCCCAGGTTGTGATGACGATGCTCGGCTTCTTGGGGCCGCCGCGGCGGTAGACGAATTGCTCGACGCGATAGTCTTTGCCGATGTAGAGGTCCCACGTATCGCCGGGCGTGTAGCCGCCGTCCGACGGATACTTCACCGAGACCAGCGTGGCTGAGCCGTTGCCCTGTGGCAATTGTTTCTCACCTTGATCTGTTACCGTGGCGCTTTTGTCCCAGTAAGCATGGAAGGGAAACAGCAGCCAATAGTTATCGTTGACGAAGGCCGGGTCGATTTCAGCTTTGACGTTGTCAGCCTGGTTGTTAAGTTGAGATCGAAGATAGGTCGCTTTTACCAGCTTGCCGTCCTTATCTTTTCCTTCATACGAGACTTGCCCGGTCTTGGGCTCCCACACCCATTTCCGGGAAATGTTGACGCCGGGAAACTGTGCGTTCCACGTATAACGGATCGCTTCGATTTGCCCGAACGAATCAAGGCCATAAGTCTTGGCGATCTGTTCGGCACTTAAGGTCTTAGCAATCGGTTCGGGAGTGGAAGCAGGCTTGTGCGAGCAGGAGGTTGTGGCAATGACCAGCACCCCAAAAACTATGCGACCGATCATCCTGAGATGGTCCAGCTTTGTCATGGAGTCCTCCTCGTCAATGCATTGAAATAAATATTGTGTTGGCTGACTCAACCAGCACGTCGAATGTGCGCAGATGCAAAAGATAATAAGTAGCGTTGATTGGGAAGTCCAGATGAGAGCAGCGTCGCGATAAGACCCGTTGAAGGCACGCCGCTAAGTTGTTGAATTAAGAGTTGGTATTTTCCCGGAAACTTCGTAGTCATTGATTCACGCGGTCTACGCGGATCTCTCTCGATCCGTGTAGATCCGCGCAAATCTGCGGCTTTCATTGATACTAAGTGGCGGGAGTTCCTGCCAACTGATCCTCGATCATCAACGCCTGAAGATTAGGCATTCCCTTCGAGTGGCCCGTAACTATGATCGTGTACGAAACATTCCGAAATAAGCGTCAGAGTTGAT
>DATEWS010000596.1:0-2567 GCA_035257785.1 Pyrinomonadaceae bacterium | reverse complement strand
CCGCCAGCGAAAGCGATGTGCGAGATGGCGCCGTCGATCATCTATTTGTTCGACCGCATGGGCGTTCCGTTCTCGCGTACGAATGAAGGACTGCTCGACTTCCGTCGCTTTGGCGGCACGAAACATCACCGCACTGCATTCGCCGGCGCATCAACTGGTCAACAACTTCTCTACGCGTTGGACGAACAAGTCAGGCGCTTCGAAGTCGCGGGTAAGGTCAGGAAGTTTGAACACTGGGAAATGATGTCGCTCGTTCTCGACGACCATCAGGTTTGTCGTGGACTAATTGCGATGGATCTTCAGACGCTCGAGCTCAAAGCATTTCCCGCCGATGCCGTGATCATGGCGACGGGTGGTCCAGGTTTGATCTTCGGCAAGTCGACTAACTCGATGGTCTGCACCGGCAGCGCGGTGTCGGCGTGTTATCAACAAGGCGCGCGATACGCGAATGGCGAGTTTATTCAGGTTCACCCGACTTCCATTCCCGGCGAAGACAAGTTGCGATTGATGTCGGAGTCAGCGCGCGGCGAAGGCGGACGTGTTTGGGTGCCGCGTAATAAAGGTGACGTTCGTGCGCCGTCTTCGATTCCTGAGAAAGAGCGTTTGTATTTCCTCGAAGAGCAGTATCCGGCGTACGGCAATCTCGTTCCGCGCGACATCGCCACGCGCGCGATCTTCCAGGTGTGTCTCGACGGCATGGGCATCGGTGGTCAGAACCAGGTCTATCTCGACCTGACGCACATCCCTGCGGAGACGCTCGATCGAAAACTCGGCGCGATTCTCGAGATCTACGAGATGTTTGTCGGTGACGATCCGCGTCATGTGCCGATGCGCATCTTCCCCGGCGTCCACTATTCAATGGGCGGTATGTGGGTCGACTTCAATCAGCGCACTAATATTCCGGGACTGCTTGCGGCCGGTGAATGCGACTATTCCATTCACGGCGCAAATCGTCTCGGCGCAAACTCGCTCGTGAGTTGCGTCTATGGCGGCTTCATTGCTGCGCCGGCGGCAATCGAGTTCGCGAAGAATGTGCAACGCAACGGCGCGGATGGTTCGCGTATCTACGATCAGGAGTTGAAACTTCAACAGGAGATCAACGACAAGTTGATCAAACAGAGTGGTAACGAGAATCAGCACGTCCTGCACCAGGAGATGGGTAAGTGGATGACTGACAACGTTACCGTCGTGCGCTACAACGACAGGCTGAAAGAGACTGACAATAAGTTGCTCGAGTTGATGGATCGCTACAAACGAATCTCGATCAACGACTCAAATCTTTGGGCCACGATGGCGCTGCCGCACGCTCGTCATCTCGCAAACATGCTCGAGCTCGCGCGCGTGATTACGCTCGGCGCGTTGAATCGCAACGAGTCGCGTGGCGCGCACTTCAAACCCGAGTTTCCCGAGCGCGACGACGAGAACTTCCTGAAGACAACGATCGCGGAGTATTCCGGCGAAGGTCCGGTCTTTTCGTTTGAGCCGGTCGACATCTCATTGATCAAGCCGCGTAAACGCGACTACAGCAAAGGCAAAACTGAAACCGCAAAAGTTTAAACGCTTCTTCGCGCCTTTGCGTCTTCCTTTGCGCCTTTGCGTGAAATATTTTTAGCTTATGTCATCAAAACCAAAAACAGTCGAGATCCATATTCGCCGTCGCGCCAATCCCGACTCACCGCAGTACTGGGAACAGTTTGAAATCCCTTATCGACCGAATCTCAACATCATTTCGTGCCTGATGGAGATTCAGAAAAACCCCGTGAACAAAGCGGGCGAACCAACCACACCGCCCGTCTGGCACATGAACTGTCTCGAACAGGTTTGCGGGATTTGTACGATGATCATCAACGGTCGTGCGCGTCAATCGTGTTCGGCGCTGGTTGACAACCTGGACCAGCCGATCAAGCTCGAACCGATGTCGAAGTTTCCGAATATTCGCGACCTCATCGTCGATCGATCGCAGATGTTCGATCACCTGAAACGCGTGCACGCCTGGGTTGAGCTCGATGGCACTTATGATCTTGGACCAGGACCACGAATGGACCAGGACGACGTGCAGGAGCGTTATGCGTACTCGCGTTGTATGACTTGTGGTTGTTGTTTGGAGGCGTGCCCGCAGTATGAGGGGGACAACTACATTGGACCACAGGCGATCGCCCAGGTGCGTCTATTCAACATGCATCCATCAGGCGCGATGGACCGCGGGGATCGGCTGGAAGGGATCATGGGCGACGATGGAATCACCAACTGCGGCAACGCGCAGAACTGCGTGAAGGTTTGTCCGATGAATATCCCTCTGACCCGTGCGATCTACGAAGAGAATCGGGAGACAGTGCTGCACGGATTGCTCGGTTGGCTCAAAGGCTAACAAAAACATTTCTCACGCAGCGACGCAGCGGCACAACGAAGGCCTTTCGTTGCGCCGCTGCGTCGCTGCGTGAAACTTCTTTCTTAGATTCCTAAAACATCCACGAGCTCCTGCACCGCTGAGGCACTCTTCTGCAACGCGATCCTCTCATCCGCAGTCAGATTGATCTCGATGATCTCCAACCCACGTGCACCGAGTT
>DATEWS010000595.1:0-2716 GCA_035257785.1 Pyrinomonadaceae bacterium | reverse complement strand
GCTGATCATTAGCAAAGCTGTTATTGCCAGGGCGGACAGGATGCCCTTGCTGGATTTAAACATATCGTTACTCCTCGTGGGGGGATAGTAGGCTCAAGTCATCTTTTGTGTAAGGGAGACTGAGGAAAGAGGTTAAAAGGGTTAGCTCGTTTCGGAGAGATTCAAGCCGCTTCAAAACGGCCTACTTTGCCCTACACTCAGTGGCCGCTAAGGCATAATAGTGAGGCAAAACGCCGTTTGTCAATGACTATTCTTGTGTAACACCATGGAAATAGTGAGGGATTTCACGATTTTATTCACGTGCTTCGGCCCAGAAGATCCATTCGGCCCCGTTGGCGTGTTTCTGGCGTGGAGCGAGTAGTCCGCGCTCTTCGAGCAAAGTTCGGGCGCGGCGATACATGTTTGCGTAGAGACACTGCGTGACGTCCGACAGTTCCCAACCATGAGACGCGAGCTTCGTATTACTAAACGCACGTTCCATTTTGGGGCGACGCTTCTCGAAAAGATCCGCGAGTTGTTCGGCCATTTCTTCACACAACGCCCGAAACTCCGCACATTCCTCAGCTTTGAAAACGGGGAAGTTTGGTTCGTAGTAACGCTCGCTGGGATGCCGCTTCTCGTACTCCTCCGATTCGCGCAGCAGTTCGCTCTGGAGCATGTCGTTGATGTGAGTATGAACGCTCGGCGCCGACAGGTTCAGTGCCTGCGCAAGCTGCGAGATCGTCCTGGGCTCCTCCGCGAGGAGCGTCAGAATTTGTTCCTTAGTTCCATTCGGAAGCAATTTCCGCTTCGTGACATCTGCCCACGGATCTGTATATCCACCCGGCTGACCTGAGACACATTCGCATGGAAAACGTAAACCTTTTTTACCGTCAATCGTCATAGTTACCTCTTTACAGATCCACTTTTAGGGCGTATCCTAAAACGCACCCCTGACAATAACCCCGCTTGTTGCCCCAAAGGTAAATAAAAAACTTCAGTGCTTGTTTGGAAGGTAGCACTGACACGTTGCTCTCCGCAAAGTCGAGAGAGTTTGGGTATGAGTTTGAACTCACCTCGGAGGGTTAAGCATCATGTTGGTAAGAACGTTATACCTAATAATTGTGTTGCTCACTGGTGCGGTAGTTGGCCTCGTCCTTGTTAACAGAGGAGAGGCAAAGGCGCCATCAAGTCACGCCCAGGGTCCACCCGCACAGAGTCATGCCAGCAACGAAAAACTCAGAAACTTCGACGCGGAAATCGTTGCGAATGCAAACGAGTTTCTAGACGAGGGCAGGGAAACATTCCGATTTGACACTTTCGGCGATGAAGTATTTTGGGGCGGCGCGCTGCAACTTCATCAGGCGATCAAGGGTGCGGCCCTCGGTGGTGTTGGTCCAGGGATCAGTCCCGCCACTGCATTGAGTCTTGGTCTGAAAGTCGATGTCGACGCATTACCGCAGCCGCTCATCAACAAAATCAATCAAGGCAAGGTCGATCTTAATGATCCAGCCACTACCGTCGCGTTACTGAAACTTAACGCAGTGGTTGGTCTACAGGGATTCTTTGATGGTGACAACTTAAACTCCGTCGGTATCACGTGCGCCGTTTGTCACTCGACGGTCGACAATTCGCTCACATTTGGTATTGGTCACAGGCTGGATGGTTGGGCCAACCGCGATCTCGACGTCGGTAAGATCGTCGCCGCGGCTCCGAACTTGAGTCCGTTCTCAAATCTGTTGGGTGTCAGCCAGGACACTGTTCGTGCGGTCCTTAATAGTTGGGGACCGGGCAAGTTCGATGCGGAGTTGATACTCGACGGCAAGGCTTTCAATCCGCAGCAAGTAACTGACGGTGTTGTGACTGGTACGAACGTTCCGGGCGCGACATTGCTTCCGAATGCTTTCGGTCTCGCAGGGTTCAATCAGCATACATGGACCGGAGCGTGGGGAACGGTCAGTTACTGGAACGCGTTTGTCGCTGCTCTTGAGATGCATGGCATAGGAAGGTTCTTCGATCCACGATTGAACAATGCGGCGAAGTTTCCGATCGCTGCCGCAAATGGTTTTGCCGACTTGCCGCACATCGATCCCGACGAAGATCGAATAACAAAGAAACTGCCGTCGTTGCATTTTTATCAGCTTGCGATTCCGGCTCCGGCGCCGGAACCGGGAGTGGACTTCGACGCCGCAGCGGCTGAGCGTGGTGATGAATTGTTTAGCGGCAAAGCGGGATGTAATAACTGTCACGTTGAACCGTTATGGACCGAGCCGGGTTGGAATCTACACACGCCGGCCGAGATCGGCATCGATAGTTTCCAGGCGGATCGCGCGCCGGATGGTGTTTACAAGACGATGAACCTGGCAGGCATTTTCATTCGTGAGAATGGTGTGTTTATGAATCCGGCAAACAAGGGACGCTACTATCACGACGGCCGCTTCGCGACGTTGTTGGACGTGGTGAACCACTACAACACACGTTTCAGCCTGGGCCTGACAGCGCAGGAGAAGAGCGACGTTGTTGAGTATCTGAAATCTCTTCCTGAACGCGAGTGAGACGTTTAAACAGCGCCGAAGGCGGTTAGAGGGTTGTACGAGCGGGGGCAAGCCCCTCTTCCTGACCTGTTCTATTCTTTGAGCTACATGGACAAGAACAAGTCAGGAAGGCCCCTCTTCCTGACCTGTTCTATTCTTTGAGCTCATGGACAAGAACAAGTCAGGAAGAGGGGCTTGCCCCC
>DATEWS010000594.1:0-3148 GCA_035257785.1 Pyrinomonadaceae bacterium | reverse complement strand
TGTATCGAAGCTTAGACTCTGAAAAAATCGTCAACACCATCGGGACGCTCTCACAAAGAATCGACGAGAGATTTCCTAACTCCGGCCTGGGCAACGTCTGCCGCGAATTGTTGACCATAGCCGGAGAATCGCAAGCGCGCTCTGCGTGGATCGCCAAGACTCAGTGGCCGCTTAGAATCATCACGTGGATCCTGCTTGTCATTATGGCCAGCGGCCTCGCCGTCATCCTGACTCACGCCGCATGGCCGAGCGGCGGATTTGAGGTAGTTGGGCTCGTGCAAGGGTTGGAGGCTGCACTTAACATCACGATCCTGCTCGGTGCGGCGGCCCTATTCCTGGCCACAGTCGAAGTGCGAATCAAACGCAAGCGAGCTCTGAAAGCAATTCACGAACTGAGGGCATTGGCCCATGTCATCGACATGCACCAGTTAACCAAAGACCCCGAACGATTGCGGGCGCGCGAGACTGCTTCATCGCCGAAACGAACTCTGAACGGGTCCGAACTGATCAGGTATCTCGACTACTGTAGCGAAATGCTTTCGCTCATCGGAAAAATTGCGGCGTTGTACGTGCAGAAATTCGATGACCCTGTCGCTCTTGTGGCAGTGAATGAGGTCGAGGAGTTGACGACCGGCTTGTCACGGAAGATCTGGCAGAAGATCATGATCCTCAACGCCTTTCCGGCGGAAGAGCTCGTCTGATGAAGAAAATCATTTTCTTGTTCATCGCTTCGTTCCTGGTGACGGCAGTTTTCTCCGCGTCTCTGAAGATCTTTTTTCAGGAGTTTAGCTGGCGTGAAGTTTTGATCAAAGGGTTATTGATTCCCTGCTTCACGTGGACCATCCAGTTACTGCTCTCGGCAGTATTTCTCAAGAGTAACGATCGTCTGACTTATTGGAATCGCCTCGGCTGGGTTTGTCTGATTGGATCGATCGCGCTCCTACCCGCAGCCTTCTACAACTTACGCTCCGCGACACCGTGGGTGTGGATCTCTGTCTTCAATGTACTCGCGAGTGTGGTGTTGATGGCGGTGACATTGCACTTCCTCTTGCAGCGAGCCGGCTTTCGCCGGCTATGGGCCCTCGGTTGGGTTGTGCTCATCGTCATCAACATGTCGCTCTATTTGTCTTCGGTGTTGTAGGACGTTTGTCTCACTCAATATCAGATGGGTTGTTGAACAGGACCGTTAGATTGATGCTGCCATGTCCGAATTGCGGGAAAGAGGGGGTACTGCTGTTTCCCGGATCGAGGGTAGACGCCGTATCGTCAGGCGGAAAAATGACTAAAGACCTCAAGAACTCGAGCACGTTGTTCTGATTGGCAGAAGAGAGTGTTGCAAAGGCATCCCGAGCGCGGAGCGCCTCGCCACGGTGACGCAGGATCACTTCTCGTAAATTAAGGCTGCGACCGTCGTGCCCGTAAGGTGCACTCGTGCCGACTCCCCAGAGTGGTGTCGTTAGAAACTCCCGTCTCGTCGTGCCGTCATAGTTCGTTTCGTAGAACTCAGGTCCGAGATCATGCCGTTTAAAATCTGTGAAAATGTTCTTTACCAGGAACGGTTGGTTGGAAGGACGCTTTAGTGTTGGAAACCCACTACCGTCATCCTGCGGTGTGAAGAGCACGCTGGCTGTCGAGAAGAGTCTATTGAAAATACCATTCACCGGATCATAAACAGTCTGCAGATCGGCTACGCGCCGGTCACGATTCAGCTGAAGATCAGCGACGTGACACTCGGCGCATCCGATCGTCTGAAACTTTTGCCGGCCCGCAATCACTTCAGGTGTTTGTTCGTACGTCGCAGGTTTGAAGTAGTTGAGCAAATAGAACTCCATGAAATCGACGATGCTTGTCGGGATCTCATTCGCAACGCCATCGCCGTCAGGGTCCTCTAACGACGAGGTAGCTGCCGGCGCATCGATCTTATCCTTCGCACCGTCGAGCACCATGCCTGATGGTGTGGTGAACGCGCCTCCATTGTGTGCGGCCGCCAGTTCAGGATCCACTGCCTGAAGTCCCATTTCTGCGTTCCAGGCGCCTACAATAAATTCTCGTATCGAGATCGTTCCTCCGTGCGCGAAAAAGGGACGTACACGCAGGTCAGCATCTACACCCGTTACCGCAGCAGTGTCGATCGACACGTTTGTACCGTGACGCGTCGCACTAATGGCGCCGTAGTTGATGCCTTTGCTGGTTAAAGTTTTGGTAACGGCATGGTTCGACGCCGACTTGAGAGCCTCGTCCACTGCCTGCTGGCGAATGGCGCGCAAGTCGGAGGTGATCTCATCGGCCAACATCTCCTTCAATCCAAGACCAAAGAGATGCGGCGCGTCGCGGCTATCGGGCCTTGTCACAACGTCACCTCCGAAGCCGGCCGCGCCTCTTGGCCGGCCATGGCAACCCGCGCAGCTATCGACGAGGCCGGCGCCAATGGCCAAATTGGTTTCGATATTGCCCGTGCCGTCTCCGGAAAGTGGTCCAATTCCCTGTAGCCTCGTGTACTTGCGTTGGAAGAGTTGACGTCCGCGGCGAATGGCTCGAAAAGGATCGCGCTTGATGATGAACATCGAAGAGTCCAAAGTCATAACGTCTCCGCGACCCGCTCCTGCCTGTTCGGCAAATGATTTGTTAATCCCGACGTTCGCTGCGTTGGGCGTAACTGTCTTATCGGGCAGTTGCGCGTGGCTCCGGGGCGCGAAATAGCAGATCGCTGTGAACCCGATCAGAGTGACAGCCGAAAGCATGGCAGTACTGGTTCTTGAAGTCATGGCACACGTCCTTTGTTTACGCAGAGTAAAAAGTTAGAACTACTTGCGTCCTGTCGTGGGACGGAAAAAGTGAGCGGTGACAAATCGCGATACCTGCTGTCCGAGGATCGCGCCCTTATGTGCTGAGTTTCGGTAGTGCATACCGCCGTAAATGCGAGCGTCGCGAACTTCGTCGAGGACCTGCGAGAAGCTGTTATAGGAGCGCACCGGTTTTGTGAGCCCGGCGATGTTGCTATCTATCGTGAAGCTGAAGTTATCTGTGCCGAAAAAGAAATTCAGGGTTTGCGTTGAAGATCCGCTGAAGCAGCCATGTGCCGCCGGATACTCAGGATGGTTGGGTGTCACCACCTGCGCGATCCAGTTGACGTCAGGTTCAGTCGCGG
>DATEWS010000593.1:0-2638 GCA_035257785.1 Pyrinomonadaceae bacterium | reverse complement strand
TTCGACATTCGCGACGAACAAGCGGTGGAGCGAATGGCTAACTATGACGTGGTGATCCATCTCGCCGCACACTTCGATAAAAGTTCCGAAGGAGCGAGCGAATGCTTTCGCACGAACGCGATTGGAACCGCGAATGTCGTTCGTAATATGAAACCGGGCGCGATCTTGATTTACGCCTCGACTAAAGACGTCTACGGCAGTCACGCAGAGGACAAGGAATACGTTGATGAAACGACCAGCACAGACTACTGCGGCCAGTCAGCGTTTGAGTGGTCCAAGTTGATTGGCGAGCGTTACGTTGAGTATTACGCGCATGCGCGAAATCTGCGTGCCTGCATCTTCCGTCTTTCAACTATCTTCGCGCGTCCAACCGAAGGTAACGTGCCCGGCATCGTCACTCATTACGTGGAGTCGGTGAAGCATCGAATGCCGATTCGACTTGCCCCTGGGGTCGATCCGGTACGCGACGTTTTGTACGTCGAGGACTTCTCGCGCGCGTGTCGTTTATTTATCAACTCGAGGGTTCAGTTTGGACTGTACAACCTTGGGGGCGGCCGGTTGAATGCGATCAGCATACGCAACCTATTACAACGAGTCGGCGAAATAATCGACATCGAGCCGATCATTCAAGATGATCCGGCGATGCCCGCGCCCGTGCCGGTGCGTTATGTTTCTGATACGACACGCGTCGAAAAAGAGTTGGACTGGCGTCCGCAAGTCGCCGTCGAGCACGGCTTGCAAATGATCTTGTGATTGGAATGAATGCGAGTATTAAGCGGGTCGTCGTGCGAGGTACGAATTGGGTCGGCGACTCTTTGATGACGATACCGGCGCTGCGCGCACTCAGGCGCGTGTTGCCGGATGCGCATATCACGCTCGTCATTCGTCCGGGGACAAAAGGGATCTTTTCCGAAGCTCATTTTATTGACGAGCTACTTGTCTACGACCGGAAGAACGCGTTTTCAGTATTGCCCCAGGTGCGTGAATGGAAGCGGAGGGAGTTTGATCTGGCGGTACTGTTTCAGAATGCTTTCGAAGCAGCGCTGATTCCCTTCCTTGCGGGCGTTCCGCTGCGACTCGGCTACGCTACTGAAGCGCGACAGGCGTTGCTTACCCATCCGCTCCCGTTGCCCGACTGGCGTGCTTCGCGGCATGAAGTCTTTTATTACTTGTATCTGATCACGGCGTTGGAACAGATGTTGTTTGGCCGCAGCACAGTCTGCGAGGCTGAACCCGATGCGAGCATACAGATCTCGGAAGCGAGAAAAGCGCAGGCGGCTGAGTTGCTACGCGCGTACGGGGTGAGCGAAAACGACGTGATAGTCGCTATCTGTCCTGGATCGATTAACAGTCGCGCGAAGCGATGGCCTGCGGAAGCTTATGCGTCACTCGCGGATCGATTGATCGAGAGTAAGCGACGTGTGTTGCTGATCGGATCAAAAGATGAGACGGAAGTATCCGAAGATGTGACGCGTCGCATGCGACAACAACCCATCGTTTTAACCGGCAAGACTACACTCGACCAGATCACGGCCGTACTCGATCGCGCAGATCTCATCGTGACGAACGACACCGGTCCGGCTCATCTCGGCGCCGCACTCCGCCGTCCAACGATTGTCATCTTTGGTCCAACAAATCCACTAACTACTCGTCCGTTTGCGCCGGAAGCAATCGTGCTGCGACATCCGCCGGATTGCGCGCCGTGTATGCTGCGTGATTGTCCGATCGATCATCGCTGTATGACCGCAATCACGGTTGACGAAGTCTTCGAGCAATCGCATTCGTTGTTGAAGCGCGGCAGTTTTGCAAAAACAGTAAGGAGTTTATGCGACTCTGTCGCGTGAGTCACAAATGAAAAGACCAGCCGTATTTATCGATCGTGATGGAACAATTTCGGAGGAAGTCGGTTACGTTAACCATCTGTCACGGTTTCGACTGTTTCCGTATTCTGCGGAGGCGATCAGGATCCTGAACAACAACGATTGGCTGGCAATTCTCGTGACGAATCAGGCGGGCGTTGCGCGTGGTTATTTTTCAGAGGAAGTGATCGTCAAAGTTCATGAGCAGTTGAAGCACGAGCTGAAAGACGCGCGGCTGGATGGCATTTATTACTGCGCTCATCATCCGTCAATTGGAGAACCGCCGTACCGGTTTGATTGCGACTGTCGCAAACCGAAGACCGGCTTAATCGATCGCGCCGCGCAGGAGTTTGAGATCGATCGCGGTGTGAGTTGGGTGGTCGGCGACCGTTATGGCGATATTGAACTCGCGCGCAATGCGGGTTTGCGATCGGCGTTTGTTTTGAGTGGCTACGGGTTGGGTGAGTGGGAATACCAGCGCAAGTCATGGAAACACGAGCCTGATCTCGTTTGCGAGAACCTGCTCGAAGCCGTAAAGATGATCGTCGCCCACCAATAAATTTATGCAGGAACACTTAGTCGAGATCATCAGACGATTTGCCGATCAGAAGATCGTGATCATCGGCGACGCGATTGCAGATCGTTTTGTACACGGCTCGATCAGCCGCGTCTCGCGCGAAGCTCCGGTCTTCATCCTGCGACATCAACATACGGAAACACTGCCGGGTGGCGCGGCCAACTGCGCGATGAATCTCGTGGCGCTCGGCGCGAAGGTCTCG
>DATEWS010000592.1:0-12713 GCA_035257785.1 Pyrinomonadaceae bacterium | reverse complement strand
CGCCTTCAGCGCAAGGTCGGCGGGATCCACGGGCCGCCATTCCTCACCGCCCGCCGATGCGCGCGACCAGTAAGTGCCGGTAGAGAAGACGAGCGACAGTAGCAGTAATGGAAACAGCAGCAGGCGAAACGTTTGGGGGTTCATAAATTGTCTCTGGGTCTTATCATCTGAGGGTCAAAGGCTACACGTTGAGGACATCACGGAGTTCCATAATGCCATTATTCCGCGATCTTGAGAATACCGAACGTTATGCTATCGTCGTACCGGAGAACATAATTTGCCGATCACGCTCGATGACCTGCGGCGCTACGCCGTGGTTCGGAATTTTCCCAAGCCAACCACACTGAATCGTGCCCTCCAGCAGATGGAGTTTGTGCAGGCCGATCCGATTCGGGCGCCGGCCCGCGCACAGGATTTAATACTGCGACATCGTGTGAAGAACTATCACGCCGGCGATCTCGAGCGTCGTTATCCGGAGCTCGAAGTCGAAGAAGACTTTTTTGTGAACTACGGCTACGTGTCGCGTGCTTTGCAGGCGCTGATGCACCCGCGTTCGCATAACGGCTCGCCATTCCCGTCCGGACAAAAGAAGAAGGCCAGAATGCTGCTCGACTTCGTTCGTGAGCGTGGTCCAGTACATCCACGTGAAGTTGATGAATACTTTGCGCACGGGCGCGTAACGAATTACTGGGGCGGCTCGTCAAACGCCACGACGCACCTGCTGGATTTGATGCACTACACCGGGCTCTTGCGTATCGTGCGTCGCGAAAAGGGCATTCGTATTTATGCGACACACAAACACGCACTCGTTCCACGCGGTACGGTGGAGCGTCGCGGTCGCATGGATGCGTTAGTTGATACAGTCGTTCGTATTTACGCGCCGTTGCCCGGTCCGAGTTTGTCTTACTATGTGCGACGTTTGCGTTATGCAGTGCCGCACTGGACGAAAGAGTTGCCGGCAGCTTTGCACCGCGCGAAGCAACGACTTCCGCACGCGCGCGTTGATAACGTTGATTGGTATTGGCCGGCAGATGAGAAGGCGGATGGTCAAACCGCGTCCGAGATCGTTCGTTTGTTAGCGCCTTTCGATCCGTTGGTTCACGACCGCGATCGTTTTGAACTTTTGTGGGGCTGGGTCTACCGGTTCGAAGCGTATACACCGGCGGCGAAACGTAAACTCGGTTACTACGCGATGCCATTGCTCTGGCGCGATCGTGTGCTTGGTTGGGCCAACTTATCAGTTAGCAATGACGCGCTCGTTCACGACCTCGGTTATGTCGATTCAACTGCGTCACGCGATCCTGTCTTCAAGCGCGATCTCGAGATGGAGTTTGATCGTTTCCGCGACTTTCTGCGCCTTAGCAACCCATATACTCCACGCGAAAAGTAACCGTCTGCTCGGCGAGCGTCTTACCGTTCAAGGATTTTGTTAACTTGCCGCGAACCGCACCCTTGTTCTTCCCCTCAACAGAGTCGAAGTTCTTGATTAGGAACTCGCCTTCGAAACGATATTGAAAGCCCTTCTCCTTGCCCGGCTCAGTCGTAAAATACAAATAGCGCTCGGTTACCAACGCAAAATCTGCTGGAGCCCATTGAGAGAAGTTCTCGGTGTAGACTGTTATGTATCCGGAACTCTCGTGAACGCCAGGTGCAGCGAATTCGATGTAACTAAAGTCTTTGAACCCTGCCGGCGCGGGACCCATAATGTAAAGTGCGCCATAGTGATTAACCTTCTCCCGGTTGTAGTCGAAAATCAGGTTTGGCGCCGGTGCGGCCGGCTCGGGTATCGGCGCAGTTTTTTCGACTTCAGGAACATCGATTTCGAGCGGCGCAGCTTCGAGCTTCGCGACCGCGGGTGATTTCTCCGTAAACAGATAGCGCCTGAGGGAGTCGAAACCCGTGCCGATAGCGAAGGTAATCAATATCGTAACGCTCCAGAGTATGATGCGTCTCATGTGACCCTCCTTTTGACGAATCAAGGATATCCGCGTCTGATAGCGAGAGCGACGTTATCACCAACGTCACCAAACTGTGGTTATCAACAGTGTTGCAGAATGGGCTGTCTAACCCGATAATCGCCGCAACATGGAAACACGGAGAACCTTGTACCCGGAAGTCGAGCCTTACGACAGCGGACACATTCGAGTGTCGCCGCAGCACCAGCTTTACTATGAGCAGAGTGGCACTCCGAATGGAAAACCCGTGGTCTTTCTGCATGGTGGACCAGGCGCCGGATTGATTCCGGACTACCGCCGTTTCTTCGATCCGCAGGCTTTTCGAGTGATTCTGTTCGAGCAACGCGGCGCCGGGCGGAGCATTCCGCACGCGTCGCTCGACGACAATACGACATGGCACCTCGTCCAGGATATCGAACTGATTCGCGAACGGTTTGGCATCGAGCAGTGGCTCGTGTTTGGCGGTTCGTGGGGCAGCACCCTCGCGCTGGCGTACGCTGAAACGCATCCCGAACGAGTGCGTGGGCTCGTGTTGCGCGGCATATTTCTCTGCCGGCCGAGAGAGATCAAGTGGTTTTACGAAGACAGCCAGGGCGCCAGCGCGATCTTTCCGGAGACGTGGGAACAGTATGTACGCATCATTCCGGAAGCCGAACGCGGCGATATGATTCGCGCGTATTACAGCAGGTTAACGAGCGACGATGAGGCAGTGCGTCTCGAAGCGGCTCAGGCATGGTCCATCTGGGAAGCGAGCGCGTTGAAGCTGTTGCCGGACCAAAAGATGATCGATGACTTCAGTGCGCCGGAGATGGCGATTGCGCTCGCGCGCATTGAGTGTCACTACTTCATCAACAACTGTTTCTTCGAGACTGATAACTACCTGATCGAAAACGTAGATCGGATTCGACACATGCCGGCGGTGATTGTGCACGGTCGTTATGACATTGTTTGTCCGTTCATGAACGCGTGGGATCTGCATCGCGCGTGGCCGGAGGCGACGCTCAACGTCATTGCTGATGCCGGGCACGCCGCGACTGAGCCTGGGATTGCGGATGCTCTGATTCGCGCAACGGACTCGTTTCGCTAGGGCTATATCATCCACAGATTACACAGATTGAGTCAATAATCTGTGTAATCTGTGGATTAAAGTTCTCGATTTACCTGATCGCGATCGGGTTGATGATTGCCTGCACGCCGCCGGTGATGCGCGCTGGACCAAGCGTAAACAGAAATTCCCACGCCTGATCTTTCACCATCTCTTCCGTGTTGATGTTCTCGAGAATGTGAATGCCGTTGAGCGGAATCAGGATCTGGTGCACTTCAAAGACGCCGGCGTCCTTCTCGAATGGTACCGCTTCAAAACTCCACGTGTCGGCGCCAATCATCGCGACTTCCAACGACGCCAGATACTTCGCGCCGTCGCGACCAAGCCCGGGCGCGACCGATCCGAAACGTTTGTTGTCTTTGCCGAGCAGCTTTAGCCAGCCCGTGTAGAACAACACTACGTCGCCCTTTTCAATCGATTTGATTCCCTGCCGTTTCATCGCGCCTTCGATCTCAGCACGATTGAAGGCAGTGCCCTCTTTAACGATGTCAGTGTTGAAATAGCCGGCCATGTCGAGCAGCACGCCACGCGTGGCAATCGCGGGCACGTGCTCGATGCCGAGCTTCCTCAAACCGTCAGTCATCGCGAAGTCGGTGGACTTATTGCAGTTGTAGTAGAGATTGTCGATGCCCAGATGGCCGAGGCCGTCGATCTGTGTGCCGATGCCGGACCAACCATTGATCTGATCATCGTTGTAAGTAGTTTTGGTTGGGCCGAGAGTCGCGCCCGCATTCTGGCCTGGTTGCACTATCGTGACTGCCCAGGTGCGTGGCGGGTAAGCAGGTGTATCTTTATTCGTCTCGATTCCGAGTCGATACGCTTTGCCTTTAGTGACGAGCTTTGCAGCCGCCAGAGTCTTGGCAGCGGTGATGTAGTTCACGTTGCCGATCTGATCGTCTGGTCCAAACTTCGAAGCGGTCAGGCATGGTTTCTGTTGGGCAACGATGGTGATTGAGAATAGCGCGAAGGCTGCGATGAGCGTTAGAGGATGGATTCGCATAGTTGTTATCTTGTTAAGCCTGTCGAAGGATCTTTACAATGCACAAAACGATATTAACGCTTTTACTCCTCCTGTTCGCAATCTCTGCGCACGCGCAAACCGTCGCGTTCGTCGACGTCAACGTTGTGCCGATGGACCGCGAGCGCGTGCTCTCGCACCAGACTGTAATCGTGCGGAATGGTCTAATCAACGCGATTGGCGATACGAAGCGAGTGAAGATTCCGAAAGATGCGCAACGAATCGACGGAGCGGGAAAGTTTTTGATTCCCGGTCTGACCGATATGCACGTGCATCTGTTCACTGACGATGAATTCCCCGATGCGCTCGCCGAAGATGAGTTCAGGATCATGGTCGCGTACGGCGTCACGACCATCCGACTGATGACTGGAACGCCCGAGCAACTTGTTCTGCGGCGCAAGAGTGCCAACCAGGAAATTCTCGCGCCGACGATCTACGCCGCGAGCCCTCAATTCACCGGGCGCAAGTCGTCGAATGCATATGTTGTGACAACGGAAACTGAGGCGCGTGCGGCTGTTGCGAAGTCGAAAAAGGATGGATACGACTTCATTAAAGTCACAACCTTTCTCAAACCGGAAGTCTACGAAGCGATTGTTGATGCAGCTCAGAAGCAGAAAATTCGTGTCGTGGGCCATGCTGATAGTCGATCTGTCGGACTCACGCGAGCGCTAAAAGCGCGGCAGCAGATCGAACATCTCGACTCGTATCTCGAAGCATTGCTGCCCGAGACAGCACCCGTGAAAGGTTCGGTTTCAGACATCTATCTCTACAACCCAAAGAACTGGGAGAGTATCGACTACCTCGACGAAAACAAGATTCCGGAGCTCGCGCGTCTGACAGTTGCGGCAAATCCGTACGTCACGCCGACACTACATCTCTTCAAGTTCACGTTTGGCAAAGGTCGAAGTGAAGAGTCGTTCAAAGCGCAACCTGACATTCGTTTCTATCCGCAAAAGATCGTCGAACAATGGATGGGTGTGAGCAAGCGATACCTAGCAACCGCAGCGCCGATCGAGAAACGCGAGAAGTACATTGCCATCAGAAACAAGATCGTCAAAGCGATTTACGACGCGGGCGGACGCGTGATGGCCGGCTCAGACACTCCTGAATGGCTCCTCTTATACGGCCACACACTGCATCTTGAAATGATCGATCTGCGCGATGCGGGTTTGTCGAACTACGCTGCGCTGGCGGCGGCGACACGGAATCCGGCGTTATTCTTCGGAACGGCTGACAAAACCGGAACGATCGACATAGGCAAGCGCGCAGACCTGGTGCTACTCGAAGCAAACCCACTCGATGACATCGCCAACACTCAGAATCGCGCAGGTGTGATGTTAAAGGGGAAATACTACACGCAAGCGGAAATGAATCAGTGGTTGGACCAGATCGCGCCACGCTTTCAACACGCACTCGACGACGCGAAATAGATTCTCTACCGGTTGATGTGAACTTCTGCCTTGTAGTTTCTCACGTCGATCACGTCGGTCGGAACAAACCTCGGCGTGGTGCTAAGAAAACCCTTGTTGGTATACCGGAAGACCAATTGTGTAAGGTCCTTGGCCGTGAATTTTCCCGGACCTCCGTCTTCCACCCCCGGTCGCGGGCAGCGGCCGAATAGTTCCATCCGCACTTCCTTGCCTTCCAACGTCAATGACTTCAAGCCGCAACCATAACCGTAGCTGCCAGTCGCATACTGCAATAACTGCTTCAACTTTCCTTCAGCATTTTTTGAGTAAATGAAAAACACGTCTGAGCCACCATCACAGGAGGCTCCACACTGCACGTGTGAGAGGTTTACAATTGCTTCGGGAATCTGATCGCCAGTAACATCGACATAGTAAACATCACTTAACGAAAACCATCCGTGGTCGCTTTCAGGGAAGTTATACTCATACTCGCCATTCTTGAGTGTGAGATTAATCTTTGTCCTAAACAATTTATAGACGCCGTAAGAATGATGCTTGAAATCGACGGAAGCCCATCTGCCCGGTACACTGCGGAACTGCTCGTTTGGATCTATTGGGCGCGTCGGTTCGTTAATCGATGGCCGCGGAGTTGCTACAGGCACATTGGCAATCTTCACTGGCAACTGTCCCGGCCTGGCGAACAGGATAAAGAAAACGAGACAACCGAATGCAACGAACGCAGCCACCAGTTGCGCCTCCACTACCGAACGCCTATGACTTTTTGGCTTGTTAATTCTCAAAGCTTCACTTTGATCAGTTCATGATTGCGGGTGACGATCCAGGCATTTGTTTTGTCCTGGAAAAGAATACTGAAGAACTGAATTCCATCTTCCAGCTTCTGCCACGTCGCGCCACCATCGCTTGATTCGAACATAACTCCGGGACAATCGATTGCGATTCCATAACTGGCATCTTTGAAAGCGACATGACGAAACCTCCGCGGGGTACACTCCTCAGGTGATGCCGATGTGGGAAGGTCGGCAATGCCGCACCACGTCTTGCCACCGTCCACGCTTTTCGCCACGATGTCGAAGTCAAACATCAACAAACCATTCTTCTGATCGGAGAAACTGATCCTGATCGGCTCTATGTCCTGCATCTCGTAATAGTCTTCGCAGCCTTTTTTGAATCGATCAGCCCGCCAGGTGTTTCCGCCGTCTGTTGTGTGCAGCACGCCTGCATCGCCTGCGACCCAGCCATGGTTTTCGTCTACGAAATTAATCGACATAAACCTGCCCTTGCTCTTCCTTGTCGGTTGCTCTCGCCAGGTGAGGCCACCATCATCAGTGCGAAACACAGCGCCGTTGAGACAACCAGGACTGCCATCTTTCAGGATACCCGCCGCGTTGTTCATGCAGTCCCATGGTTTGTCCATCGGATAGTAAAGGCCTCCGGCAATCCATCCCACCTGGCCGTTTTCTTCCAAATGAAACGACCAGAGGGCACCGCCGCGGTTAGTGATTGGCGTATCTATCTGACTCCATGTGTGGCCACCATCGTCGGTGCGGTGCAGTTCACTGTTACTCGCCCAGCCAAAATAAGAGTTGATGAAATGAACCGACTGAAAACCGCTTGAATTGATCAGCTGCCACGTTTTGCCGCCATCGTCCGTATGCCATAGATCATCGACGTCGGCGCACCAGCCTTCGTTTTCATTGATGAACTGGAGTTCGGTGACAGGGTGTTCGTTGGGCAGATGTCCGGCGCGTTGAAATCGTGATGACGACTGCGGCTGGGTCTCAAACTTTACCGGCAGGATTTCGTCGTGTTCCGGTTCTTTCGCCGGATGAAACAACGATGCGGAACTCAGGAAGGTGGCAAGGAAGACGAGGAGATTTGCTACGTTTCTGAGCTTCATGGCTTTGACACCGGAAGCAAAGTTATCGTTGAAACGGGCGCCGAACCAAGGCGTCTAACCTCGACACGTCAACCGTAGTACCCACAAAAAAAGCGCAGACAATCTGTCTGCGCTGTTGTGTCTTCTGTGCTTCCTGGTGGCTCTATTTCACGTATTCCCAGTGCCAGGGTTCGTAGAAGTAAGGACGAAAGCCGAAGCGCTCGGCGTTGCGCACGAGCCATCGATAGGCTGGCGTGTTGACCTGAATCGCACGGTTCGAATCGCGCGTATCGACAGGGCTGCCACCAACGTAAAGATCGAGTGCGCGACCGGTGAAATGGGGACTGTTATTGACTGCTAATCCAGCGCTGCCGGCATTTGGCGACTTTCGTCGTAACTCGTCCTGATACTCGCGCGAACGAAACGCAGAAACAATTTTGAAATACTGACCAACTTTGAGGGATGGGTCCTCAGCGGCGGCAGCAATCATTCTCTTGTAAGCTTCATAAGTGTTGCGCTCGACCTGGCGCAGTTCGGCCGCGCGGCCCGGATCGTAGAAATCAGATGGCGGCGCAGTTACGAGTTGATCTGGTGTAGCTGGAGTACGGACCTTGAGCCGGTTGCTCTGCCACTGCGACACAAGGGCCATGATTGAATTTTCGTTCAGCACGCCGTCGGCGTTCAGTCCTCGTTTCTTTTGCCAACTCGCGAGTGTGGCGGCGAAGTCGTTTGAGATCGGGTCATGCTCTGAATCGAGAGTTTTGTTTATCAACAGATCGTAAAGATACCAGCCACGCTGCTGTTTTCCACCGAAGGTCCAGGTGAGTTCATTTCGCAGAGTTACGTTGCTGGCTGCGGCGGTGGTGAATGCTGAGTTCCTGGTGTTTCCGGAACTGGAGCGATCGGAAACGTTCACGACCTGCTTTACGGACGCATCGTTCTTCTTCCGGCGCGTTGATTGGCCCGAAGCGGCGAGCACACAAACAACGACTAAAATAACTAACGTCAAATTCTTCATAATTCAGCTGTTCGCGGGGCTTCAATTCGTGTCGGTACCATTGAAAGATGCGCCAGGATCATTCAATGGTTGCTATCAACGGCGACGTTTACGCGACGTGCGAGGGTTGCCTCGGTGACGGGTTGCCTTCGCAGTTTTTTTCTTTACCTTCGCCGGTTTTTCGACTGCGTGATGCGCTTCCTCCGGGGGCGGCGCGCCGGCTTTTTCAAGACACGCGCTGATGAGATCGTCACTTGGCCGACTTCCATTCACAAACGCAAACACGTGATAGTTGGCGTTGCGCTCGCGTATCACTTCGATGCGTCCTTCATTCTTAATGCGCGCGAGCTCCTGCATCAGAAAATTTTGCTCCGCAACACTCATGTAACGGTAGTCAATATCGAACGCGAGACCGGTTGAATGTGGCGGCGCATCAATCGTCACCGCATTGCGATTCACTCGCCGCAACGAATGTTGATACTCCTCTGGTCTAACCAGAGAACTCACCGGCAGCGGCCGCGCAAACTGACTGTGATACGCCGTCGCGACTTCCTCCATGATTTTTAACGCCTGCGGTCGCACAGCGCTCAGCATGTTCATCTTCAACGCGAGCCGATCCGATGGATTGTTTAGGTCGTAAGAACGTCCATTAAAGCTCTTCGCCAACTTCTGGAGTGAGTCATAGTCAGGCACCATCTTCTGCTGCGCATCGGGTTGTTGTGAATTTTGATTCAGCAGCTCTTTGTCTTCTTCGTAACGACTGAACGGGCTGTCGTCGGCTCGCTGACCGACGCCTAACAACACGTAAGTGTCACTGACAGCCGGCACTGGAACCATTTCACCGCGCTCGAGCATTGCCGCGAGATCGATGTAGTCCTGACAAGTGTGCACGTTGTACTTTTCAACTTCCGCAACCTGCGTCGCAAGAAACCAGTAACGTTCCTCGTAGTGTTTAAGCTCAGCCGGAATCTCGAGCGCTCCCGCGCCTTCACCGCCACGATCCGCCTTGGCGATTTCGACCGCGCGATCCCACGCTTGCGGATCCTGTGCCCTGCTAAAGTTCGACGAAATTTGCTGTGGTTGATTGGCGAGGCGTTTGACGAGCTTGAAATGATAGAGTGCCCAGCCTGTCCCGGCGATAAGTGCGATTACGATAAATGCAAAGACGACCCGTTTGCCCATTCAGAACAATATAGGCGAACACAACAAAACCCGCCACATCACTAACTCATGGCGACTCAAGAAAACCAGCAACCAGGCTCGTCCCGTGGAACTATTTGTTTTTTTGTTTCCTGCGGGGTGTTTGCTGAAGACACACTTCAGCCACCGCAAGCGTTGACATCGCGCGTTGAAACTTATCTTTCAGCGTGCTGCTTTGCACTAATGACGTGTTGAAATCGATCTTCGCCATTTCACGAAACGCATTCTCCGGATCGAGCCCTGGCATATAGAAACGAAGCATGTACTCCCCGCCGTACTGCCTTCCCCTTCTCTTTCGCTCCGGCGTCTTCTTTACCGTCTGATCATCACTGGCAAAATCGGGTGTTTCGATTCGATTGATACAATTAACAGCATCAGCTAAAAGCTCGATCGATCGACTCAGCTCGATCTTCGCGTAGAGACTAGCCGCCGTTAGTAGCGTGCGTGCCGCAAAGATCGTCGGACCGGCTTTCTTCGCTTCAGTTATCGCCTCGTCGAGTAGCACACGCGCGTGCGTAACGTCTTTGCTCAGTAATCCCTTCGCGATTCGCGCATGAAGAAAAGCACGCTGCTCCACTCCTTCAACTTTCGAAGTCAATCTCTCAGCTTCGTCGAACTGTTTGCTCTCGGCAGCGATCGCCGCGCGTTGAAAGTAAAGCCACTCGAGCAAGTCGGCACGAAGATTTGAATCGCTGATCTTGTCAATCGCCTGAATCACGTTTGCGAGAACCTCTTTTCCCGATCCGAGCACTTCCGTCGCAATCCGTTGATCGCGTTCGTAAACGTCAGACTCTTTGAGCGCGGTTTCGATCTCTTCATCGAACGTTTTGTCCGGCGCAATAGACGCCTCACGGCCCGGTTGCAGAAACAGTTTCTGATTTTCAACTGACAGTGAGACCAGAAGTTTCTCACGCGTCGCCCTGAGCTCCGGCAGTAAATCGGGTAAAGACTCCGCGACCTGAGGCTCGAGCTTCATCAAGCCTTGCAATATGTGAACAGTACCGGGCAGCAATCCCAGACTCGGATCCCTATATGAATCGCGTTCATCCAAGGGCGCCTCCAGTGCCTGTTGCGCCCGCCGCAGGAAGACCTGCACGAACCTTCGTTGCAGTGATGGATTCGGTACGAAGTTGGCTGGGATGTTGTCGTGGAATACAAACGATGGCGTGTTGAGTGTCTCGCGCCAGGCAAACGGGTACGCCTGCAAGTACAGAAACTCTCGCATCGGCTTGTCGCTATAAACTGCGAGCGCCTGCGCATAATACTGGTCGGCTGCTTGCTGATTGACTGCGGCGAGATCGTAAAGAAAACGAGTCAGCAGAAAACTAGCCGGATAAT
The DNA here is from genome assembly GCA_035257785.1 of Pyrinomonadaceae bacterium. Lineage (GTDB taxonomy): Bacteria > Acidobacteriota > Blastocatellia > Pyrinomonadales > Pyrinomonadaceae > PSRF01. The sequence continues at coordinate 1,794 of DATEWS010000592.1, read as the reverse complement.
TCAAACTGGCTCTCGCAAGTTCAAGTCCGGCGTTGAGATCCGTAGTCAGCATTTGCATTGCTGACTGCGTTAGCCGTGACGCTGTCAACACATTGTTCAGTGAATCTCTGGATGGAGTCATTTCAGACTCCGTATCAATTTTCACGAGCTGTTGGATCAACTCTTTGGCCCACGCGGAATCGCGTTTCGCAACCGCGCGAATGACGAGGTGTCGCTGATCCGGAACCTGCATCCTGACTATCAAGGATTGAGAACGCTTCGCCGCGTCCTTCTCCGTCTCGATCGCCAAGTCAAAAGCCTCGGTAAACGCGGCGCGGGCTCTGTCCTGCTGGTTAGGCCATAACAGATCGGCCGCTCGAACCAGAGTAGTGATACGTTGAGTCGGATTGAAGTTTTTGGAAAGCTCGACTTGCTGCCTGATCATTTCGAGCCCGTTGTCACGAGTACAAAGCGGAGTCTGACCCAATACTCCGAAAGGCATGCTGAGGATGCACAGTGTAAGCAGAATCTTCATCGCCGTCATAAACGCGTGATTGGATGAAACGTTCCAAAAGACGTTGATCTTCGCACGGCCACGAGGTATCGTGATCCCATCCCCCTCATGCTAATTCCGAGGTGGTTTATGTACATCAACAAGGGTCTCGCAACCGCGATATTTCTCACGTTCACTCTGCTGGTTCCAATAACAATAGCTAAAAAACGCGACGCCGCGCCGCTCAAATCTCGAGAACTGAAAGAAGCGGAACGTCGCCTTTCAGAAATGGGTTACGAAACCGGCCGCGTAGACGGCGTGATCGATAGTACTACGCGGCAGGCTTTGATGACTTTTCAAAAATGGGAAGGCCGCAAGGTTACCGGAACTCTCACGCGCGCAGAGTTCAACGCCATCCGCGACGCGAGCGCGCCGCGCCCGAAAGATAGCGGTTACAAGCACGTCGAAGTCGACCTCGATCGACAAGTGATGTTGTTGACAGACGACGAAGGCGAAGTCACCAGGATACTTCCAGTCTCAACCGGGAGCGGCAAGCACTACAAAGAAAAACGCATGAGCGGCCTGGCTTACACACCACGAGGCAGGTTCAGGATCTACAACAAGCTGTCAGGCTGGAGAAAATCGCCGCTCGGACTGCTCTACTACCCGAACTATTTCAGCGACGGACTCGCAATCCACGGCAATCCGGAAGTTCCGCACACACCGCGCAGTCACGGCTGCGTGCGAATTCCGATGTCGGAGGCGAAAGAGATCAGCGAAGAACTGCCCGTCGGAACGATCGTGCTCATCTACGACTCGCAGTCGTTCGTCTCTGCGAAAGAGTGGATACAGTGACCATCCGCGTTATTCGCGTTCATCCGCGGCTTTAGAAAAATCGGCGCACATGGTTCGAAAAGTGATTGAGTAGCGCAGTGAATCAACGCGCAGGATGCTGTGTTCCCAATCCGTTCGCGCAGGGCCGGTGAGGTGATACGCTGAGCGTGGTTCGGCCTCGATGTTAATGCGGTCCCATTTCTGATTTACTTTGCGCCTGAATCGCAGCACGCACGGAGCCAGCAGCGAAACGCCGACGACTTGCCCGAACACCGCTTTGTCGCGATGCCAACCGATGCCCGCGCCTGGTCCATACTCAGTCACCAGCACATGTTGGAAAGCATCTGCGTCTACTCCCGCCAACGATGCCGCGCGTAATCTGAGTCCAAGGAGAAACTCCGGAATCTCGTCCGCTTTGCGGAGCTCTCCGCGTCCGGCATACTCATACTTCCAACCGAAGGAAACGACACGTCGCTTCCCTTTGAAAC
>DATEWS010000591.1:0-4667 GCA_035257785.1 Pyrinomonadaceae bacterium | reverse complement strand
ACGAATCACCCCGCCAAAACCTAAAATCTTTCGTTGCGCCGCTGCGCCGCTGCATGAGAAAACCTCCGGCCAAAATGTTACAGCCCGGCCAATTTTGAAGCGCGTGTAGCACGAAGACACAAGCAGGCAAATGCTCATAGTCCCACCAAATCTAACTAAACTGAAAAATAGTTGAACTTAACTCTCCTCATCCCACACGGCACGGTCATTGCCCATACCGTCCGCAGCCTTGGACTGTCTTAGTCTGCCAGGGCACGCCATAAAATATTGAAAACGGACGGAGAGATGATGCGACCTATCAAGCATGCGGAGAGAGGATTGACCCTTGTAGCGGGAGGCCTTTTCAATGCAATTCAGTCAGTAAATAAGTACAAGCCCAATCCTTCCTTTACTCCAAAATGGTCAGATAAGCCCCTTTTGAAATCCTGGCAGAAGAGCAAACCGACGCTCGGCTGGCCACGCACGACCGATTCCCTCTGTCCCAACTGCGTGATTGAAGCACGCGAAGAGATCATCAGCGGTAAGAAAGACGTTGCGGTTCTAATCAACGAAAAAGTCGGTGAAATCAAAGCTCAGATCGTCGAACGCGATGGCGAAATCTGGATGGTTAAAGATTGTCCGGTTCATGGTCACTTCGAAGACATGATGGCCATCGACTCCAAGTTCCTCAAGCACATCGAAGCGATGTTTCCCGGTCGAGACATCGACGCACACAACGACGAGAAACTGCACAATCACGGATCCAGCACGGTTAAGTACGGTCGCGGTGCGGTGTTGACTGTTGACCTTACAAATCGTTGCAACATGATGTGCGACCCGTGCTTCATGGACGCAAACCAGGTTGGTTTCGTTCATGAATTGAGCATGGAAGAGATCAAAGAGATTCTCGACAACGCGATCACGATCAAGCCGCGGCGCCAGATGTCAGTGCAGTTCTCAGGCGGTGAGCCGTCAATTTCGCCGCACTTCATCGAAGCGATCAAGTATTCGCGCAAGGTCGGCTACAACAGTGTTCAAGCCGCAACGAACGGCATTGAATTCGCCAAGAGCAAAGAGTTCTGCCGCGAGGCTGCTGAAGCTGGACTGCGCTACGTTTATCTTCAGTTTGACGGCATCGGCAACGACGCGAACAGTCACCGTCAGGTCGGCAATCTCTTCGACGTGAAGATGAGAGCCATCAACAACCTGCACGAAGCCGGCGTTGAGATCGTTCTCGTAACGACACTCGTCAACGGCATCAACAACGACCAGGTTGGTTCCATCATTCGCTTCGCACTCGACAATCCCAAGAAGATCGCGTTCCTTTCGTTCCAACCGGTTTCGTTTACTGGTCGCGATGAAGAGATCACCGAACACCGTCGTTTACAACAGCGCTACACACTTTCGCACCTCGCGCACGACGTAAAGAATCAGGTCGGTATCACTGAACCGACACGCGACTGGTTTCCACTTTCACTGATGGGCGCCTTCGCCGACTTCGCTGATCTCGTTCACGGTCCCCAGGCTGAGTGGGGCCAGGTTTCCTGCGGTTGTCACCCGAACTGCGGTGTCGGTACGGCCGTGATGATCGACAAGGAAAACAAAGAGATGCGTCCAGTTCCGGAGTTTCTGAACATTCCGGGCCTGGTGAAAGACATGCAGAAGATCACTGACGCGGCGCGCGGCAAGTGGATGTCTAACATCATGATGGGTCTGACGCTTTTGAAGCACTACAACCCGTACAAGTCGCCATCGCAGTTTACGCTTTATGAACTCTTCAAGAAGTTTGACAAGTCATTTGGCTTGACCGGTAAGGACTACGGCAAAGTCAGCGGCGATCGTTCGACTCAGGACATCGAGAAGCGTCGTTCGGATCGCTGGAACTTCCTGTTTATCGCGGGTATGTGGTTCCAGGATCTGTTCAACTACGACTTCCGTCGCACCGAAATGTGCATCATCCCGTACGGCACTCAGGAAGGCGAGATTTCCTTCTGTGCTTACAACACGGGCATCGGTTGGAGAAACATCATCGAGAACATGCACCAGAACGCGACGGTCGCGAAGTGGTATCAGGCGCATGGCCGTCATGAGATTTTTGCGGGTGGCAAGAATGTCGAACTTTCAGACAAGAGTCACGGCTTGATTTTGAATGAAGTTGATTTGATGCGGCCTAACAAACCGCAAATGGAGGGGCCGAAGACTGCGCATGAAGAAGCCGTAATGATGCGCAAGCTTTACCAGGAAATGGTGTTGAATAAACAGCTCAACACCAAAGAAGCTGATAAGCCAGTGCAAATCAAAGGCTTGAGCCGGAAGAAAGAAGAACCGGCCGAGGCTGTGCTGGTTTAAAGACGGTTCACAGGAGGAAGGAAGAGTTATAGGTCCTATAGGACATATAGGGCCTATACTTTTGTGCGCTCCGGGCTTTTATGGTTAAATAGCTAGCCCGCAAAGGGATCTGAGAAAGGGAAGTAGAGAACGAATGGCAATAGTTACTGTTAATCAGGGCGAATCGATTGAGAGCGCGCTGCGCCGCTTCAAGCGCAAAGTGATGACTGAGGAGATCATCAAGGATGCGAAGAAACACGCGTTCTTTATTCCTCCCGGTCAGAAGGCGAAGCTGAAGTCGGCGTTGGCACGCAAGCGCAATAAAAAGAAGGGCCGCATGCGCATCCCTCGCGACTAGTTCTTCCCGCACAACTACAGGCCGCCGTCTTATCTCACCAGTCGTCTTTAACAAGGTTCAGAATCGGACGCTCCTGAGTGAGCGAGCCGATGGAACTGAGTGTGCAAGAATAAAACTTCTATGATCCGGATTTTGTTAACTAACGACGACGGCATCAATTCCGATGGGCTGATCAAAATCGAGGAGGCCCTAAAGGAAGTTGGTGACGTTTACGTCGTCGCGCCCTCATCGGAAATGAGCGGTGCTTCGCACAGTCTCACCCTCGCTCGTCCGCTTCGGATCCGGCAACTCGATGATCGGCACTGGTCGATCGACGGCACACCGACCGATTGCGTTACGCTCGCATTGAACAAGATTCTTTCGGAAGACGAAAAACCACACATCTGCGTTTCAGGCATCAATCACGGCGGCAACCTGGGTGATGATGCGACTTACTCGGGAACAGTCGCGGGCGCACTTGAAGCCACGATTCTCGGCGTCCCGGGTTTGGCCGTGAGTCTCGTGGCGCGCGATAATTTCGACTTCACTGAAGCAGCGGCCTTCGCAGTCGTTGCCGTGCGAAAAGTTTTGGATGAAGGTTTACCTGAGGGTACGTTGTTGAATATCAATCTGCCGCCGGGTGAAATCAAAGGCGTGAAGGTCACGCGGCAGGGAATCAAGAATGCGCGTCCGGTCATCACTGAACACATCGATCCACGCGGCAAACCATACTTCTGGATCGGTGAAGAGTATTTCAATGCAAACTCGGTCGAGGGCACTGATTATCACGCCGTTAAGTCCGGCTACGTATCGGTGACACCGTTGCGCAGCGATATGACAGATCACCAGGCGTTGACGGCAATCGAAACCTGGAACTACCTGAAAGACTCCGAACTACTCCAAAAGAGCTAGAGATTGACAATCGGCAATCGTCAATCGGAATACTCCATCCCGCGCGAACGAATGGTTGCGCGTCTACGCGAACATTACGGTATCAACGATCCAAAAGTGCTCGACGCAATGCGGCGGGTGCCGCGTCATTTCTTCGTGCCCGAGGCTTTGCAGAGTCGCGCTTACGGCGATCACGCGCTGCCGATCAGTGCCAATCAAACGATCTCGCAACCGTTCATCGTGGCGAAGATGACTGAGTTGCTCGAGCTGGACGGTAACAGTCGTGTACTGGAGATTGGCGCCGGCTCGGGTTATCAGACTGCGGTGCTTGCACAGATCGCAGCGCAGGTTTATTCGATCGAACGCATCGGCGAGCTCGCGCGCGAAGCCCAGACACGAATTCGACAACTCGGAATCTACAACGCCACCGTGAAGTGTTTCGATGGCACACTCGGTTGGGCAGCAAACGCACCTTACGACGCCATCCTCGTAGCTGCCGGTGGTCCAACAATTCCGAATCCATTGTTTGCGCAACTCAAACTGGGGGGACGTCTCGTGGTGCCGGTGGGCGAGTCGCGTGAGAGTCAACGACTCATACGCGTTATCAAAACTGATCGTGGACCGAAAGAAGAAGATTTTGGAGGTTGTGCTTTTGTACCGTTAATCGGCCAGCACGGTTGGTCCGATCGTTAAAATATGATCGCGAAAATAATCACCATACTCTCCGGTTTTATCGTCGCCACCATTTCCGCACTTGGTTATGGGGGCATCGTTCTTTTAATGGCGATCGAGTCCGCGTGCATACCGTTGCCGTCCGAGATCATCATGCCGTTTTCGGGTTATCTCGTCTCAACGGGTGAGTTGAATCTCTGGGGCGTGGCGATCGCTGGTGCGGTTGGTTGTGTGCTCGGGTCGCTGGTGGCGTATTGGGTTGGAATGTATGGCGGCCGACCGTTTATTGAAAAGTATGGGCGTTACATTCTGCTGTCACGACACGATCTCGATATCGCCGATCGTTGGTTTGCGAAGCATGGGGAAGTAATCGTGTTCGTGAGTCGTTTGCTGCCGGCGATTCGCACGTTCATCGCGTTTCCGGCGGGAGTGTCGCGCATGAACCTGCCTCGTTTCGTGA
>DATEWS010000590.1:0-4313 GCA_035257785.1 Pyrinomonadaceae bacterium | reverse complement strand
GACCGGCGGTTTGTAGTCGATGCGAAAATTATCGTGCAGCACTTGATTAAGTACTTTTCGCACCGGCTGTTGATTTGACGCTGTCTTTGCGACGCCCTCGGGCACCCATCTCGTCCGTTCGTCTCTCCACAGCTTGTCTTCGATCAGATTTCGCACAGTTTCAGGATTGTCACGGAAACCAATGTTGGACGTGCCGTCGGCTTTGAGTTTATTGACGATGTTGACGTCAAAGACGTGAGTGGGAGTTCCCTCTGTGTAGGGATCGAACTGGGCCACGACATTCGCATCGGGATGAAAGCCGGCATCTTTGATGGCCTTGAGTTGCGAGACAGCGCTGATCGCAAGCGGATTGTCGGTGGCAAAATAAAACATCAATGTCCATTCTTTAGGTTCGCACATGTCAAATCTCCTCCTTCGGAGTCACGCGGGCTAACGTGAGACGCTAGTTAGGCAGCTTCAAAGATTGGTTCACACCTGAACCGTGGTCGCTACGATGGCGACCAGAAAGGGATGCTGGGCAAGTAGAAATACCAGAGGTGCGACAAAGGCTATTCCTACGTCACATTTCTGTCAACCAAATCTCTGCGTTAGCCGTCATGCTGTTTCAATAGTTATGAGAAACAGAGACAAAATGTGTCTGGGGAAAATCGGTCCTATAGGCCCAATAGGACCTATTTGCAGAGAACGCATTCCTGTGCTATAGCCTCTTGCTCTGTGGCACTCAAGACAATCGCGCTGGGATCTGATCGCGCGGCAAAAATCATGGCTGTGCGCGCCAGCGTCGCGCGAATCGCCACTATCGACCCTGACTGGGCAAACGCCAACGTGGTTGCTCGTCGCGTCGAAACCACCGTTCCCAGCATGCCGCTGACGGACTGGCAGTTGATGCAGGGGGCACGCGAACGAGCCCTCGCAGCCCGCGAATCACTACATAGCCGGCGGCTCGAGGCTGACATCTACGTCGGACTCGAAGGCGGCTTTCATTCAGTTTCCATCGAAAGTCAGTGGCATACGTTTTTGAGAGGCTGGGCCTTTGCGATCGACAACGGAGACCGCAGTGCGTTCGGCGCGGCGCCGTCGATTTCAGTTCCGCCCGACATTGTTAAGAGTGTCGTCGAGGGCCGCAAAGAGCTGGGCCTCGTGATCGATGAAGTGACTGGCGGGCGCGACATCAGAAGCAAGCAAGGCGCGTGGGGAGTGTTGTCGCGCGATCTGGTAACACGGTCCATGAGTTTTGAGCTCGCGCTCATCGCCGCGTTTGCGCCGTTTTACAATCCCAAACTTTACAGTTAAGCAGAATGGATGAACTAGTCGCCCAAGTTAATCACGATGAACCACCGCCACACTCGCGCAGGAACGCGGGTTGGGTTGAGGTGATTGCCGGATCGATGTTTTCAGGGAAGTCGGAGGAACTGATCCGTCGTTTGCGTCGCGCAAAGATTGCGCGGCAAAAAGTGCAGGTCTTCAAGCCTGAGCTCGACTCGCGTTTTTCGGAGAGTCAGATTGTTTCGCATTCGGAGATGCGTCACGACTCAGCTAATAGTCGTTCGGCGGCGGAGATACTTCAGAAGATCGACGACGACACGGAAGTTGTTGGTATCGATGAAGGACAATTTTTCGATAATGAGTTAGTTAACGTTGCGAACACGCTTGCGCAACGAGGTGTCCGCGTGATTATTGCCGGGTTGGACCAGGACTACACGGGACAGCCCTGGGAACCGATGCCGCAGCTACTCGCGATCGCAGAATACATCACCAAGACTCACGCCATCTGCATGAAGTGTGGCCAGCCCGCGAATTATTCTCAGCGCACCTTCGAATCAGAGGAACGTGTCGCCGTGGGTGCGTCTGATAAATATGAAGCGCGCTGCCGCATGTGCTTCGTCCCCCATGCCGACGCACCAACGGTGCATGAATAGGTCCTAATTCCGACCCGCGGCAGTTTCGGACTTGAGGCAATTCTCACCTGATCACGCGGAAGGGGTAATCGTCGACGCTTTCGTCGGCGGGTTCGCCGAAGAGGCTGATGTAGAAGTCGCCCTTTGGGAGGCGTTGGGCTGGTATGCGAAAGGTGAGCATGCTGCCGTTGTTTGTGATACGCGGTTTCAAGCCCGATATCGATAAGAGGCCCTGGCGATCAACGCTATTAAGTTTCACGCGATATGAAGAGTAGTCCGTGTTGCGGAGATTGAGGGTTACTTCAACGTCCGACGTTTTGGAAAAGAGTCGAAGATCCTTCGAATCGTGTAGTGATCGCGCACCGCCGGGAAAAAGAGTAAGCGCCACAGGGGCAACGCTGGGTTGCGGCACAGTCCCCTGGAACGGCACTCGTGTTTCCGTCGGAGTAGGTCGAGGACGCTGCGCAAGTTCGGCCGCTTGCTGATTAAGCTCACGCTGGCGCTGTTCCAAAGCAGCCTGTTGAGTCTCAAGACGTCTTGATTCTTCGCGCAACTTCACCCATGCATACAACGACACACCAAAAGCCAACAGAACCAGCGCAACGGAACACGCCAGTGCCAGTTGAGAACCATGCCCGACGCCAAAAAACCGCTCCCACCAACTCGGTTTGACAGGCGCCACGACCGGCGCTTCCGCCGGCCGCAGTCTAACCGCGAAAAGTTTCGCAAACTCGATACGCTCCATCAGTCTCGGCGACAGCGCAACTGCCTGCTCGAATTGCTTGAGATCAGTCCCGGTTAACTCCCCGCGAACGTAGCGATCGATCAGCTCGTCTTCGGCGATCTCGATCTCTTCAAACTCTTTGTCATCAGAAAAATAGCGCTCCTCGAGCCGTGCCCTTTCCTCTTCTGAAAGAGTTCCCAACAAATAACGCATGGCTGAGTTTTCCTGATTGTTTTGCCGCGACAAATCAGGCCCCCCTCTAATTATTAGTGGTTAGATGTAAACTTTTATTTCACACCGGTGTTTCCATGCACTGCGTTATACACTGCTCCAACCGCACTCTTATACGGTGTGCTCGAATTCTGAGGGCATTCAAGGGAATCTGCAAGCTATCGGCCAGTTCCTGGCGAAGTTCGATTTTCGCGCGTCTTTCTTCCTGGTAGTAGCCGACGATCAAAGTCCGATTTTCAGGCGGCAGCGAATCCAGACACTGGTCAAAACATAAAACGCGCGGCTCGGATTGAGTTGTTTGCGGTGCTTTCTTATCTCGAACGTGAGGTTCATCATCGATTGAAACTACTACCCGCCCCGGATCTTTCAGGGCCTCGAGGTAAACCATTCGCGCCACCCCAAAAAAATAACCGTTTAGATTCTCGATAACTTCGCCACTCTCTATGCGTCGCGCCACGCGATTGATCGTTTCGTCGGCATAGTCTTCTGCTGGTTCGATTTTTCGCCATTCGAAGAAGCGCACCAGCTTCCGTCGCATCAGCTCATACAGCACACCAGCTTCGTCTCGATCCGCTGAAAACGCATTGAGCAGTTTCTCGAAAGCCGCTGGTGTTAACGACCACCTGGTTTTCTGGCGTTGAGCCTGTTGTGACTGCTTGTGAAAATCAGGTGCGCTCAAGAACGAGGCCGCTCCTGCCGGGGGTGTTAGAGCGCGTGCATTATATGCGAGAAGCCGGAAATCAGCGCCACTCACCTTGAAGCATGAAGCCGGCCCAGTAGTAAGGGTCACGCCACCGCTTCTGCTTCGAGATATTGATCTGCGCTTCTTTTAAAGCCTCAGCCGGGCGTTTCCCGCCCGCAAACATCTGTTTATAGAACTCGGCCATCAACGCAGCGGTCGCAGCGTCGTCCACTTTCCAGAGACTCGCAACTACGCGCACCGCTCCCGCATACATGAAACCGCGCGTGAGCGCGATGAGTCCTTCACCTCTGATCTGTTTGCCGACGCCTGTTTCACAAGCGCTCAGCACGACTAGTTCAGCCGGTAGTTTCAGGTTGTAGATCTCGTGTAGCTGGAGAAGGCCATCAACGGGCCGGCCCCGTTCATCAATCATGGAAAGCAGTATTGCGGACAGTTCGGGATGTTTGCTGTTGAGCACGCCGTGCGCGGCGATATGAATGATCTTGTACTGCGACAACGCCGGATCCATCGCGGTTGCGCGGCTGGCTTTGAAGCCAACGGCTTTGAAAGAGTCGTTCGGTGAGGCCGCGCCGTAAACAGCGTCCGCTTCCATCAAGGCAAACTTCAAACGTGGAATGCGGCCGTTGACGATCAGACCAGCGTCACGAACTGTGCGCGAATAATTGACCGGAGAGTTGCGCGCGATTGCGGTGGCACTCAATCGCGAGTCGAGGTTGTCGAAAACGGGATCCGCCAAAACCGCGACTGACTTCGGCGC
>DATEWS010000589.1:0-2954 GCA_035257785.1 Pyrinomonadaceae bacterium | reverse complement strand
GACGACGTTGCTCAAAGAGACTGAAGTACCCGGCGGATTCGCTCGCGCGAACTACAAGTCAGAGCGAGTGTTCGCGACGGCCGCCGACGGAACGAAGATTCCGATATCGGTCGTGTATCGCAACGGAGTGAAACTCGATGGCAGTGCGCCGCTGTTGCTCTATGGCTACGGATCATATGGTCTATCGATTCCGCCGACGTTTTCTTCGAGCCGGCTCAGCCTCCTCGATCGCGGCGTTATCTTCGCAATCGGACACATCCGCGGGGGTGGTGAGTTAGGGGAGGAATGGCGCCAGGCCGGCAGGATGATGAAGAAGATGAATACGTTCACTGATTTCATCGCCTGCGCGGAGACGCTGATCAAAAACAAGTACACCTCGAAGGATCGGCTGGTTATTCAGGGTGGTAGCGCCGGCGGATTGCTGATGGGCGCGGTGAGCAACATGCGGCCCGATCTATTCAAGGCAGTCGTTTCGCAAGTGCCTTTTGTTGACGTGCTGAACACGATGCTCGATGCTAGTTTGCCGTTGACGACGAGTGAGTACATCGAATGGGGCAATCCGAACGAGAAGCCGGCATTCGATTACATGAAGACCTATTCGCCTTACGACAACGTTGCCAAGCAGAATTATCCGGCAATGCTGGTTAAGGTTTCGGTAAACGATAGTCAAGTGCCATACTGGGAAGGCGCAAAGCTGGTTGCAAAACTGCGTGCGATGAAGACTGACAACAATCCATTGCTGTTGAAAGTCAACTTCGGCGCCGGCCACGGCGGCGCGTCAGGTCGATACGATGCGCTACGAGAGACGGCATTCGATTACGCGTTTATGCTCTGGCAGATGGGAATTTCGGAATAAGCTGAATCGGAAGTATATTTAGCCGCAGATTACCGCAGATAAACGCCGATAATTATCCGTGTTCATCTGCGTGAATCTGCGGCTTGGTTCTGGAAATGATCGGTTCAACGCTGGGGAATTACAAAATCCTCGAGAAGCTCGGTGAGGGCGGACAGGGGACGGTCTATAAAGCCGTCGATTCCAAACTCGGTCGCACGCTTGTCATCAAAGTACTGCCTGCCGAACTGACCGCTCGCGAAGCAAATCTCAAACGTTTCGAACGCGAAGCGCGCCTCGCTTCGGCGTTGGACCACCCGAATATCTGCACCATCTTCGACCTCAACGAGATCAATGGCATTCATTTCATCGCCATGCAGTACATCGAAGGTCGAAACGTGCGGCAACTTGTAAACGGCCGTCCGTTGTCGCTCGAGAGCGCGTTGTCCATCACACTGCAAACAGCAGACGCACTCGCCGCCGCACACGCTCGCGGCATTATTCATCGCGACATCAAAGCCGGCAACGTGATGGTCACGCCAAGCGGTCAGGTCAAAGTACTTGACTTCGGTCTCGCGAAACTGCTCGACGAAGAACAAGCACGCACTTCGGGAATTCATCACACTGAAATCACTGAGGTCGGCGTTCCCTACGGCACGGCCACATACGCCGCGCCCGAACAGGCGCGCGGCGATCGCGTTGATGCGCGTGCAGACATTTTTTCGACCGGCGTGCTGCTTTACGAGATGCTGACGGGAACGTGGCCGTTTCAGGGTCAAACAGCCGTCGAGGTTCGTCACGCGGTATTGAACGACGAACCGGAGCCGCTCTCAAAAATGCGACCGGGCCGCGTGCCCGCAAAGTTGCAGGCTGTGATCGACAAGGCGCTCGCAAAAGATCCGCGCAATCGTTATCAAAGGATTTCACACTTCGCTGAAGATCTGCGTTCGATCATCCGTGAACTCGGAACGGATTCGTTACCCGGCATGGATGAGAGCACGATGCCGGTTGCGCCCAAACATTTGAAACAGCAGAGTCCGGTCACGCGCGCGCTGCGTTGGTTGACTGGAAGCAAGAGTGGCGAGAGTTCTGCGTCTGGTCCAAAGTCCGGTGGACGTGTTGATTCGCAACCGAGTCCACTGACCAGTCTCGGCGATCGCGATCGCAAGAGTGTCGCGATTCTTCCGTTCAAAAACGTCGGCAATGATCGCGAGATCGACTTCTATCAGTTTTCTCTTGCGGATGCGGTGATCACTGAACTGGCGCGTGTTCGTTCACTAGTAGTGCGGCCGTCGTCGGTGATCGTGAAGTATCAGAATAGAACCGTTGACGCTGCTGAAGCCGGACGCGAACTCAGCGTTGACGCGATTCTCACGGCAACCTTTTTGAAAGCCGGCGATCGATTACGAGTAACCGCGCAGCTCCTCGACGTGCGCACGAGCGAGATTCTCTGGAGTGAACGAATCGACGCTGAAGCCAGCGACATCATCGGCGTGCAAGACACGATCGTGCAACGTATCGTCGAAGGCTTGCGTCTCGAACTGCGTCCGGACGAAAAAGACGAACTGGCGCGCAAAACAACCGCGGATGCCGCTGCTTCGGAAGAGTATCTGCGCGGTCGCGATTGTCTCGCGACGTTTATCTATCACACTATCTTGCGCGAACATCTCGACTCCGCAATCGAACACTTTCGCCGTGCGATTGAGATCGATCCAAACTTCGCCCTCGCCTACTCAGCGCTCGGCAGTTGTTACGTCAATCGCGTGTTGAAAGGACTCGGCCAGGCTGGCGATCACGAAAAGGCGAAGACGGCGTTTCGCAAAGCCCTCAAGCTCGATCCGCGACTGCTCGAAGCGCGCATGCACATGGTGTTTATCTATCTCACCGGCGGTCAAAAACAGAAAGCGCGCACGGAAGTTGAACTGCTGCGGGATGAGTATCCGAACGATCCGGGTGTTTGGTTTGTGCGCGGCGTGGTCGCGCGACTGGATAGTGATTATGAAAAAGCGTTGCGCAGTTTCGATCGCATGGTGCGTTTGAATCCCGGTGAGCGCGTGCTGGCGAGTTATAACCGCGCGCGTATCTTCATGTATCAGCGCCAGTACGAAGAGGCGCAACGTGA
>DATEWS010000588.1:0-13391 GCA_035257785.1 Pyrinomonadaceae bacterium | reverse complement strand
CCTAACCCGGTAGCCGAACCGGAGCACTACGTCTACCTGACGAACTTCTACGTTCGCGAAGAATTTCGCGACCGCGGCCTCGGTGCGAGGTTGCTGGCAGCAGTACTGGACTGGGCGAGGAGTAATAATGCGCAAATGGTGATTCTCTGGCCAACCGAGCGCAGCAAACCGTTCTACCTGCGACACGGATTTTCTTTTACTAACGATTCGATGCGGTTGAAGATCTGATCCGCGTAAATCAGCGGCTCATATCAGTATTACTAACAAAAGCGATGTGTTTACCGTCGGGCGACCATGAGGGGACATTGATTGTTCCCTGACCTCCATACACGTAGGCGATGACTTTTGGCTTCATCGTATCGATAGGCATAAGACGAAGGTAAACGTGCTTGTAGAACGGGTGATCGGTCGGGCTCACATCTTTTAGGAACGACAGGAACACGATCCACCGGCCGTCGGGAGAGATGTGTGGAAACCAGTTGTTGTATTCATCATTTGTAACTTGTTCCTGGTCGCTTCCGTCCGGCTTCATTCGCCAGATTTGCATCGTTCCCGAGCGCGTTGAGTTGAAGTAAATGTAACGACCATCGGGTGTGAACTCTGGTCCATCGTCGAGGCCTTTTGCGCTCGTGAGATTTGTCTCAGCGCCTCCATTGACTGCGATTTTGTAGATGTCAAACTCATCACCTCTCTGACCGGTGTAGACCAGGTATTTGCCGTCAGGTGACCAACCATGTAAGTACGAAGGACCTTTCGCCGTAACTCTGCGCGGCGTGCCTCCGTTGACTGGCACCGTGTAGACGATCGACGCGTTGCCGTCGTCCTTGCTGTGATGACTGATGGCGAGCATCTTTCCATCAAACGAGAGAACGTGGTCGTTGTTGTTATTGACAGCAAATGCTGTAGCGATCTCCACCGGTGTCTTCTTCCGAAGATCGAAACGATATAAATGGCCGTTGCGGTTATAAATTAACGCTCGACCATCTTTGGTCCAGTTTGGCGCCTGAAAAGAATCGGGCGCGGTGTAGACGATCTTTCGTTTGCCGGTGTCGACGTCCATCACCTCGAGATTACTGCCGATGTAATCACGATAAGGAACGAAGTTATCTTTAACGGGCACGGTGATACGAACATTGCTGAACACGGCCCTTTCCGTCACGTCTCTGTTATGCGAACACACAAATAATCCGACATACACTTCATCGCCCAAATCAAGAGACACCTCTTCGCTCGTCAACACATCACCGAAACGAGCGACGGACATCGTGTAGGTGTTGCCCTTTCTTTCGAGTTGTAGCACATCAGCCGCTCTGACTTTCGAGATCATTTCCTCTGTGGCAGCGCCTTTAGTTCTGCGAAATTGCAGTGACGTGAGTCCATCGCCGTGGACCACCGCCACCGCGTGCGGTGAATCGGGATCGAGACTTGAGCGTGCTATCCATCCCATCTTTCTGTGGGGCTCGACGCCTTTGCCAACGAAAGCAGCGTTTGTTGTCAGAATGAAGTTGCCTTTAAGACGTCGCCACACAAAATGAAATTCATCTCGACCAGCCCACATATTTGTGCCGGCACCTTCGATTGCGTACTCCTCGTTGGCGGCATCGTACGAGGCCCGACCTGCGCGAACGGGGTTGCCGACATCGCTTTGCTCAGCGAACGCGCCCAGCGAACTCTGTTGAGAAAAGACTGTATTCGGCAGCAGGACTATCAGCAGCGTGATTAGGAATAGAATGGGACTCTTGCTCATAGGCTACAATTTAACGGGAGACTGCACATGACAGGAAGCAAACTCGGAATAGGATTCATTGGCAGCGGATTCGTGACGAAGTTTCATCTCGAAGCGTGGCGCGGGGTGCGTGATGCGGATGTGCTTGGGATTTACAGTCCGAACACGGCGCACGCCGAGGCGACTGCCGCGAGGGCGCGAGAGCTTCGGGTGGGGAACGCGCGCGCTTTCAACTCGATCGAAGAGATGGTTGCTGCTCCCGAGATCGATTGCATTTGGTTGTGTGGTCCGAATCATCAACGCGTGCAGAACATGCAGGCAATCTGCGACACCATCAAATCTGGAAAAGGAAAACTGATCGGCATTGCGTGTGAGAAGCCGTTGGCGCGTAATGTGGCTGAGGCGCGACGCATGGTCCAACTCGTGGAACAGTGGGGATTGCTGCACGGCTATCTTGAAGACCAGATATTTGCGCCGGGCGTGACGCGTGGCAAAGAGATCATGTGGAGCCGAGCAGCAGCTCTGACTGGTCGTCCTTATCTTGCACGCGCAGCCGAAGAACACAGCGGTCCACATTCACCGTGGTTCTGGCAGGGTGAACTACAGGGCGGTGGCGTGCTCAACGACATGATGTGTCACAGCATCGAAGTCGGGCGCTTTATGCTGACCAAACCCGGCGCGCCACGCTCGAGTATTCGGCCCGTGAAAGTGTCGGCACAGATTGCGAGTTTGAAGTGGTCGCAACCTGATTATTCAGAAATTCTCAAGCAGAACATGGGTGTTGATTACACAACGAGGCCGGCCGAAGATTTTGCACGCGCCACAATCAATTATGTTGGCGAAGACAACCAACCGCTGATCGTAGAAGTGACAACTTCGTGGAGCTACGTCGGCGCCGGCCTGCGTTTGAGTCTTGAAGTACTTGGTCCCGAATACTCACTGAGCATGAACTCGCTCGATAGTGGTTTGAAGTTATTCATGAGCCGTGCGGTGAAAGGCGCCGCCGGTGAAGACCTGGTTGAAAAACAGAATGCTGAACAGGGTTTGATGCCGGTGTTGGGAAACGAAGCCGCGGAATACGGCTACGAATCGCAGGATCGTTACTTCGTGCAGTGCTTTCTCGATGGAAAGCAGCCGGAAGAGAGTTTTCACGATGGTCTGGAAATTACAGAACTACTGATGACGGCTTACATGAGCGCCGAACAGGAACGCACGATCCAGTTCCGGCCGGAAGGACTTGAGACATTTGTGCCACTGGTCGCACAAGGGTTGTGGAAGGGAAGGTGAAAGTTATTCCTTGCGCAGCAGCATCATGTATTGGCCGTCGTTGCCGTCGATGAAACGTTCGACTCGCCAACCAGTATTCTTCAGGATTTTTCGAAGCTCGTCTTTCGAGACCAGCAGGTAATCAAACCAATTCCCAATAACGTCTTTGAACCGGACCCTGATGCGCAACTGGCCGGCCATTCTGCCTCGCTTCCGGTTGCGTTTGTGATACGCAGCATGCGCCGGATCTGTTGTAGTGTACGGATCTCTGGTCATCGCGATGATCAAAGCATCCGGCGAGGTTACCCGGTGAAGTTTTTTCAAAAGAGTTTGGGCCAGGCGAAATGAGCCGAACAATCCGAAATTGTTCCCCATCATGATCACGGTGTCGAAGGAATCGGGCTTAAATTTTCCGACTTCTTCGATCCCGATAACCTTCGCCTTCTTCAATCCGCGCTGCCGGCAAATCTTTATCGCCAAAGGAGAGTTATCGATTCCCGTAACATCAAAACCTTTCCCTTGCAGGTAAAGTGAATGTCGTCCTGCTCCACATCCGATATCCAGCACTCGTCCTCGAACATTTTTCAGCGCCTCTTTTTCTATCTTCTGCCAATCTTTGTACTCGGAGAAATAGAGTTTCCCGCCGTACTGGCCTCGCGAAAGTAGACCATCATCTCTTTCGATGATCTCGCTCCGCGGCTCACCAGTTTTGAAGTAACTCCAAAGCTGCTGGCCATATGCGTCTACAAACTGCTTCTTGCTTTTCAATAGTGGCATTAACGACTCAACTCTACTTCCGCCGCGATGTGTCCGAAGCTGGCCCACTGGTTTCCCAGAATGACCTGACGAAACATCTTGAGTGCTTCATCGCGTTGCTTGTTATAAAGAAACCAGTTTCCCAGTCCGTAACCGATAGATGCCTTGCTGAGCGCACTCGCCTCGCCGCCGATCTCCTTTAACAACTCCTCCGCAGTTCTTTTGCCCTGGTACATGCGAATGAGTTTGAGGTAGTCGCCGTTTTCAATCACCTCTACATCCGGTTTGATCGCGCCGACGACATCGCTCGCTTCTTTTTTGCGGTCAAGGCGGCGTAACGTCATGTATTGCCAATGCGTGGTCGCGACGAGCATGTCGGGATTTGTCGAGACTTTCGCAGCTTCGCGATATGCCTTCAGGGCAGCTTTGAAGTCTCCTTTTAAATAGTGAGCCAGTCCGAGGTGATACCAAATGTTTGACTGCAAGGTGCTCGTCGGAATGTTTCGCGCATTCGGCAGGCCATCAGGTTCCACTTGATCAGGTTTGCCTTTGATGAGCTTTGCTGCGCGATTCAGATCTGCAATCGCCAGATCGAAACAACGCAGCGTTATGAATCGATGACCGCGATGACGGAAAAAGCGCGCATCATCGGGAAACTTTTCGGCCCCTTGCGTGAAGATCTCGATCGCGGCTTTGTAATGACCGAGGTAAGCGGTTCGTCTTCCGAGCCAGATCAAGTTATCGGCGTTCGCGTCTGTTTCGACGTTTTTGCGTGCGCCGGCTAGTTTCGTTTCAAACTCGCGCCGTGTCTCGCGTGTGAGTGGCGGAGGGATTTCTTCGGCGCGTTGCAAACACGTTTGCCCGAGTAGTGGCGAGCATAAACAAAAGAATGTTAGACAGAGAATCGGTAGGTTCACGACATCAGTCTAAAAGTGGTTTAGCAGATCCACAATACGTTCCAGATACAGATCAGGCTTCGCAGATAAGACGCGTGAGCTACTGGGATATGTACTGCGCACTCCGATCGTCATCACGTTTCCGCGACGGCCCATCTCGATGTCTTCAGGCGCGTCGCCCACGTAAACGCATTGTGACGGATCGACATCCATTGCGCTGATCGCCCGCTCTAATCCTTCGGGGTGAGGTTTCTTGTTCGTGATGTCTTCACTACAGATGACTACGGCAAACGTGTCGCTCAACACAGATTGTTGAACTTCGCGGCAGACGCGGCTTCTGCTACCGCTGGTGACGACAGCAAGTTGATAACCCTTACGGCGCAAGGACAGCAGCGTTTCACCGGCTCCATCAAGCAACGGCGCCGACTGTTCACCGTAATGCCGAAGCCATGATTCGTCAGCCTGTTCCCAAAGCTCCTGCGGCATTCCCAGGGCTTCGTAAGTGGAATACCAGTTTGGCGAATACGTCGCTTCATAAACCGCGTGTGTAAAGGGAACACCGAGCTCGCTGAACGTCTTCTGGAACGCAACGAGCCCGAGATGCGCCGAGTCGACAAGAGTACCGTCCCAATCGAAGATCAGAGTTGTGATGTGGTTCATCACAAATTCTCTAACCTGATGCGAACGCTTTCGTCAATAGCGCCCGCCCGTGAGGACCTTCATTGGCCTTCGAATACTGTTACCAGTGAACGATTCTTCACCTTGTCAGCGCTGAGTGGCTTGACCTTCTTGAGTTCGAATGCGCCTTGCTCTTTTTGCATCAGGGTTAATCGTCCGCGGCCTTTCCAGAACCCGACATCGATTGTTATGCGGGCGTAGTATTCCTCGCCTGATTTCAGGTCAATCTCAAATCCGGTTTGTTTGTCGCCCATCGAGCAGATGTGTTTGCCGGGGGTAAGAGTGACGCCGAAATAGCGGCCGTTATCCATGCGCGCTAATTCTTTTTCGTCGCAGTAGACTGACGGCTCGAGCGCCGAACCGGCGAATTGCTTGATCCGGTAAAAATAGATTAGCGCGCTATCCTTCTTCTCTGGTTCCGCCGCTTTCGGCTCCTGGGCCAGGCAGAAGCTTGCGGCGAAACAAATAAAAATACATGCGAGTATCGTTTTCATTTTCTATTCTCCTCGTCAAAGATCAATTCGCCAAAGTTGAACTGTCTTATCATCTCCGCTCGTCAACAACATCTTGCCATCCGATGAAAAGTCCACGCGGTTTAGCTGATTCGGTAGTTCTGAATCCTCGAAAAATCCGCTGCGATGATGTGTCTCCGTAACCAGGAGCTCGCCACGTTCAACTGAGAAGACACCGAACTTCCGAAATCCACCAATCACCAGGAACTTTGAATCGGGCGCGAACGAGACTGTGTAAGCGCCGCGCCATTCGCGTGGCACTTCGATCACTTTGTCACGTTGTCCCGTCGCCACATTCCAAATCTCGGTCGCTGAATGTTCCGTCGGCTCACCCTTCTGCGTTAGTGCGGTGAGGACGAGAAGCTTCGAGTCACTCGAGAACCTCCAATCCCGATAGAGCTCAGTGCGCAAAACTCTGGCCTGGCCCGTGTTCCGATTCCAAATGACGACAGCGTGACTGAAATAGACCGCCAGCGTTTCGCCATTCGGAGACAGAAGCGCGCGCTCTGCCTCGACTCGACCGAGTTCCTCGGGCGCCGGGAACCGCCGTTCTTCCTTACCCGTCGCAACGTTCCATAGCCGCGCGATCCCACCGATGTTCGACGCCAAGAACCTGCCGTCGGGTGTGAACGATAAATCATCGACGTCACGTCGCCAGTCATCGTCGTCAACAGGTAAAGTCAGTTTCTCTTGCCTCGACGCAACGTCCCAGATACCCACTTTGATCGTTGAATTTTTAATTCGATAAGCAATCGCGATGGATCGCTCATCGGGCGAGAAGCTAACTCCGAGAAGCGTTGCATCATCACGTTCGAGACGAAATAGTTTTCGTGCAGTCGCCGTTTCAATAATGTCAACGAACGTCTGGTCCAATAGCGCGATGCGCTTCCCATCCGGCGCAAAAAATCCCTTGTGCACGTCCTTGAAAGTTTCCACTCGCGTGAGCTTCATGGGCTCTTTCCAATTCGAAAAAGAAATAGAGAAACACAGAAGGCACAAAGCACCTGCCAGACTTATCGAGCCGGGCGAAATGTGCTTGTGCCTTCCGTGCATCGTTCCTCTATTTGCATTCCCAACTTGATCTAAATGCGACGTTGTAAGGATTCGTCCTTCCACTACCGCCAAAGAATCTGCTCGCGGTGTGGAACAGCCCAACTTCGGCAATGTGTCCAAGCAAGCCAAACGGCCCTGCCGTCGGGTTGAACGAATCTAAGTCCGCATCCAGTCTTCGACCGTCGGGTGTGAATGACAATTGGAGACTGGGATGCAATCCCTGACGGAAGCTACTGGTGTAGTCTCCGTGCTCGCTTCTCGGGTTAGTGCCGGGCGTGAATCTGCCGGAAGCACTTGCTTGCCCGACCAGATTTGAAGCTCCGGGTCCGGCCACAAAGAAGACCCGATCCTGCTGGATTCCGCCAGCGGCCCAATCGACCAACCACCCAGCAAGTGACAGGCCAAGCGAAGCAATCGCAGCCGTGATATTGAAATAGCCAAGCCGCTGCTTGTTCGCCAGATGGTTCCACTGCTCGGGAGTCACGCCTCTGTCCTGCAATTCCTTTTGTCTTCCGCTCGAGAGACCTGAGAAATCAGGAACGCGGCAACGGTTTATCCATTGCTTTATGTGCCCAAAGAACTCCCCTATGGGAACGGCCGCGGCGAATCCGGCTGCAGCAATAGCTGTCCACATGATGGCTGTTGCCAACCAACTGGAGCCTCCCATTATTGAGATTGCACTCGCAATGATGCCCGCACCCACGGCGGTCAATACAAGCGCTGCAACCAGTACGACAATCGCAACTATGCGGAACAGCTTCTTGAGGAAACTGAAGAACCCAAGGCCGTTCGGATCGGTGCGATTGACCGGATCGTTAGCACAATAGGCATAAAGGTTGAGAGTCTGCGGAGCCTCAAGTTGAGTAGCCTTCAGGCCTGCCGGATCGACCTGCGTAAAGCGACCTTGTTGCGGGTCGTAATGACGATTGACGGCGTAGTCCATGCCACTGTTGAGGCTTCGATCGTAAGAAGTAAATCTTCGATTTGTTGTTCCCGTTGTTTCGGTGCTGAGCGATGTACCGAATGGTAGCGTCGCTTGTTCAAACGAACTGCCAGTTGCCGGAGTCGTGACCAGGCGGGTCCCCAATCGATCCGGGTGATGATACTGGGTACCGCCTGGCGTGACAGTCGAGAGCAATCTTGCGCCCATGTAAACGTAGCTCTTGGACCACGCAGGCGTGGTAGAAGCGCCAGTTTCGGTAAACTCAGTGATTGTCGAACCACTTTCGCCGACGTAATAAGTTCGTACTCCTCCTTCTTCACCGAGCAGACGCTTGTTCGATGGTCCATAGGTGTAAGTCGCTATCACCGTTACGTTATCGTCAGCTTTGACTTTCACCAGACGATTGGCCGCGTCGTATTGGAAACGCTCCCAGCCGGCGCCATTTGCGATGCGTGTTTGGTTGCCGGCAGCATCGTAGTTCCAGCCAGTGTTTACTACGTGATTGTTGGTGCTGTCGAATCCCTGATCGGCCAAGCCGTCACGCGGCACAGTTGCTCCACCCGGAGGTGAATACGGACTGGTGCCGCCGACCTTGATGTTGTATTCCACACTCCAATCAAAGCCCCAGCGGACTGCGGCGCGACCGTTCTGCGCACACCCCTGTTCCCAGAAGGTCCAACCGCTTGCATCCGGATCGCGGAACAAGTACGCCTTGTACAAATCGTAGACGTAATCATGATCCGAGCGGTTACGATTGAGATACTCCTGTGAAGTAAAGATCGATCCACCAAGGTTCTGCATGGCAGTGAGAAACTGTGTCTGTCCCTGTGCGTAAGCCGTTTGTAGTGTGCTCAACCAACTATTCAACTCGGTTGAGTTTGGCTGGCGCACAAGTGCCATCTGATAGAAGTTACGAACGTACTGCTCGGCAGTGAACGAGTAGACGTTGTTACGATTACCGTAACGATCGTAGTAGTAACGCTGCGCCCAGTTGACGCTCAGCCCCCCGGTGGCTCGCTTCAGTCGTCCCAACGCGTCGTATTCGTAACCGCGATCCTTGTTGTGGTCCAGGTTGTTGCTGATCTTAGTGAGCTGGCCGGTGCGGGTGCCACTCGCACTCGCGTAATCGTAGCTCACATTCATCAACGTCGTGCCGTTGCGCGTCGCTGTTTGACCGCCAAGCAGGCCGGTCGATGTGTTGTAGTCGTAAGTTTCCGCGACGGAGTTTGTTCCCGTGCCCGCAGTGAGAGACGTTGTCTGGCTGGCGGCGTTGTAAACAATGTTCGACGCGAAATTCTGACTGTCGTAAGTCAAACTACTTAAGCGACTCGCGACGTCGTAATTGTGATGCACATATCTCCGCGCGCTGCCGTAGCTATATTCGGCCGGGTAACGCACGTCCTTGACGCGATCGAGCGAGTCGTAAATGTAATCCGTCACGAACGGATACGAAGGCCGGCTCGTCAACGTTAAGGTCTTCGAACTGATGTGGCCTGCGGTATCAAACGTGTAGCTTTCAGTGCTCACACCTGAAGTGGTAACCGTGCTGAGTTGTGTTATGTCCTTCAGGTCCGTCGGACTGCTCTTCGTACGGTAGCTGTAAGTAACTGAGGGCGTTGAAAGAATCGGATTGCCCGTGTCACCGAAGCCACTCGTATCCCATGACACCGATTGCAGGCGATTGAGGGGATCGCTGTTGTACGTATAGACCGTCTTAACACCGCGCGCGTCAGTGTGGGAAGTCAGATTGGAACGATCATCATAAGTAAATACGTCGCTCCACGTTCCCGATCCGACGTATGTTCCCGCATCGTTTAAGGTCGCCGACATCTCGGCGAGTTTTTGCGCCGTCACTCTTCCGAGTGCATCGTACTTGAACGAGCGCGTCTGCGTTCCCTGAGTGATGCTGGTAAGTTTTCCGAGCGTGCTGTAACCATAAGTCGTTGCCATGCCGTTACTCGCAACGGAACCAGCTCCGTTCGGATCGGGCTCAACAACTTCAACCAGTCGTCCATTTGAATCGGTACGACCCCAACGTTCGCGTCCCCACGGGTCCTGCACTCGCGTGGTTTCACCCGCAGTACTTGAGGCAGCGCTCGGCCGGCTGGCCTCATTGTAGAACGTTTGCGTAAGGCTGTTGTCAGGCGCAGTGACGGTCGTGGTCCTCCCGAGTGCGTCGTACGTGATCGTGCTCCAGTACTGCGTCTGGCCGGAGCGATACGGCCTGGTCTGCTGATATACCTGGCCCGTGTTGTTATAAACCGTGTCGACGATGTCCCACGTGCTTCCTGCTGCGAGGGCTTTCTCCTGACGTACTTTTCCACGTCCGTTTACATACTTGATGTTCTGATCGGCCAGGCCACCGCCATCAGCGCTGGCCATATACGTCGACTGAGTAACATTCATCCCTGCGTCGTCGTAGGCATAGTCCGTATGTGAACCTGTCGGTGACACAACCGACGTTTGACGCAGTGTGTTGGCGTCGAACGTCGTGGTTGATTGCCTGCCATTTGCATCGATCGCTGACAGGGCAAGGCCCGTATTGAAGTCGTAGGTTGCGCTCGTCTTAACCTGCGCGTACGGATCACTAGCCGAGCCGCGCGTCTTCGACTGTGGATAGGCGAATTGCGTATCGATCGAGAAAGCAAGAGTTGATTGGTTGCAACACGCAGTCGTGGTCGTCACGAGGTTGCCGGTTACGTCATAACGGCGAGTTTCCACGGTTGCACCAGTCAAGTTCACCGCGTCTGCGTAAGTAGTTACCTGCGTGACGTTGCCGCGATAGTCGGTAGATGAGTCGTACGGGCAGATGTAATACTGAGGACAATAACCGTCACAATTGTAATCCCAGCAACTACCGGTGCAGTCGGGATCGTTCCAGTCATAATCCCAGTAACAATACCCTTCGGCATCCGCATTCGGGTTATAAGCCTGATCGTGCTGAACGACACCCGGCGCGGCAGTCAACGACTGTCCGTCATACTGATACTCGGTTCGAGAAACTCTGGTGACGTTGTCGGGGCCGTAAATATCGATCGTCAGCGGCAAGTTGAAGATATGCCGGTTCGTGTAGAGGGCGCTGTTCTGATAGGTGGAGCGTGTGGATCGCAGCAGCGCAGTGCCACCGTAATTATATTCACGCATGTCTGTAACCTGGTTATAGACACTTCCGTAGCTGAACTCGGCAGCAGTCATTTGTCCGCGCTCGTCAGTTTTTTCAATACGTGTGGGACGCGATGAATCATAAGCGCCTGCCGCCCAGGTTGTTTGACTACTCTGAAGTATCACGCCGTCAGTTACGTAAGTTTCGTCACGGTAGACCAGGCCATCGTTGAACTGGCCCGGCGCATTGTAGGAAAGTTGCTTGTTCTTCGTGCCGTTAGGGTGTGTGATTATTACTGATCGCGGATTCGCGTTTTCGTTAACGGCATACGTGGTTGTGGCTGAATCGAAGTTCGTCCCGTCGCGCGTCCACGTTTCTGTCATTGAAGTGTAAGTAGGCGCGTCGGTGAGATTGTAGTCGGGCGAGAGTGGATAGTTGTACGCCTCGGTCCTGCTACGTTGACCGTCCGAAATGCTTCCCATGTCCGTAAGTGACGACGCTGAGAAGCCCATCGCTCGCTCCTCAACCACTTTGGCTAACATGCCATAGCTCGAATACGAATCGGAATCGTTGAGCCAGTAGCCAGTGCTCGTGCCGGGATAATAGATGGCGTCGACGACCCATGGATACGAGTCGCGCACGGCTGTGCTCAGGCCATTGAAACCGTAGCTGAGCGCGAGTTGCTTGTAATGAAACCTGACCAGCGTGCGAGTGCCGCCGCTGAGTCCTGGGCCAGTGATGGCAGTTAGAAGGTTGTTGTAGTTGTAGTTGAAATTGATTGTGCGGCCAAGCGAGTCGGTAACGGTTTGGATGCGTGGCCCGGCGTTGTTGACGTAAGTAATGTAGATAAAGTTGCCGTTTTGGTCTTCAATGCTGGTGGCATATAGACCGCTTGGTCCAACGGCGCCGTAGGTAACAATTTTTCCGTTTGGATATCGTGCCTGGCAGTACGTCATGATGCCGTTCGTACCGGTCCAGTACGTGTAATCGATGTACGAACCATCGATCGTGTGCATCTGTCCGTAGGTGCCCCAGTTGTAGATTTGAATTGAACCGGTGTAGGGGTGTCTGGTTCCATCGGCTTCGAGAAGCATTACGCCCGTGTAAACGCCGATGCCAACCGCCCTGCCAAACCCCATCTGGAATCCGGGTGCCGGCCAACCGCGATCGGTGTCGTAAGTAATTTGCGAACCTGCTTTATTCCAGAGGCGCGAGTTGTATGAAGCGGCGAGCGTGATGTTAAGACCGCGACCCGGCAAGCTGAGAATCGGGGCAGAGAACTGGAAATTGCCACTGCCGGCTCCGCCGTCCGCTGGTGTGCCCGGAGGGTCGCCAACTTCATTACCCGGGTCGTCGGCCGACCAATAGTTGTCAGGACCCCACTCAGCAGCGATGAACATGGGCGCTTTCGCAGCCCTGGTGGAGTGCGCTCTTTTCATCGAACGTTTCGCGCGCCCTTTTGAAGTATCGGACAGCGATGCGAGCGCTGGTTCGACGTTCTCCTGCTGTTGAGGCGAGGGAAGATCGCGAGTCGAAACTTCTCGCCGGCCGGTTGGAGTTTCCTTCAGGTTGGCCTTTACTCCCGGCTCAACAGTCACAGTACACTGAGCCGTTCTGCCTAAGGCCTCAGCGACAATTGTGAATGTGCCGGGCGCTGTTCCTTCAAACTCGCCTTGCGGTGTTAGGTGTACTCGACCGCCCTTGAGCGAACTTTGTCCAGTCCACTTCGTTCGTATGCCACCGATTGGATTGTCGTCTTGATCAAACGCGACGGCGACGAGTCTGACGCGTTCGCCCACACTGATCTTCACATCGCCGGGAAAAATTTGCAGACGGTTTATTCTTGCATCCCTGTCTGCTTGCTTTTCCTGTCTCTTGCTTACTCCGACGCCCTGGCCCTGGAGCAGCTCGGCAAAGACACTGTTAGCAAACCAGAACATAAAACTGATCGCTGATTCTTTAGTTACATCAATAACGATTCGCGGTGCGGCAGGCGCCGAACTCGTGAACAGACTTAGCGCGATAACAATACTTAATGCTCGATGGATGACGTTGATGGGACGGTAATTACCTTCGGACGACATGTGCGCACTCCTTTGCCTAAGACGCCTTTGGGGGACGCCGATGAATTGGTCGTACGGCTAATCGCACAGCGAGAAGTGCGACGCCGTTCGCATGTGGGTGTTAGTTACTTGTTCTCACCCGTGCTCGTTGGAGCGGGGCATGTGCAAGTGCGATACCGTTGTTTGAATTGTTGGTGATGAGTTGGTGATTGTTGGTTTTATGTGGGATTGGCGTGGTTGAGCTGTTGAATTCTGGTGTTTTGGTCGGGCAAAACTCTGATCGAGGTAAGGCAAATTCGCCTATGCGTTTCTGCTAAGTAAATATGTTCGCCATGTGAGTTGGTATGGCAATTTGGCCCAACTCCTTCTCGCATTGCGTGGGAGAAATGTCGTGC
>DATEWS010000587.1:0-2398 GCA_035257785.1 Pyrinomonadaceae bacterium | reverse complement strand
GTGTTGCACTTCAACGGCGACGAACACGGTGAGGACTAATCCGTTTTCATCCGCTTAACTAAATTTTCAACGCCTTACTAACCGACGGGTCTCTTCTCACGCGCCAAATTTTCGAGTCGAGATAGTAGTGAATGAAGGCGTAGCCCCAGAGGAATGAGATGCCGAGTTGTGTCGTGAGTGGCAGCGGAGTTCCGGCCGCGGCGTTTTGAAGACCAAAGTAGCCGAGTAGCTGGCGTGGTCCCTGATAAATAATCCCAAACAGGATCCCGAACGCGATGTAGAACAGCAGGCGGCGACTAATTAACTCTGCCGCGCCGTACTTCTCACGCGCATTCGTGTACTTCTGATTGTGAAACCAGATGAGCCGGTGATACTGAAAGTTGTGATAAATCGTCAGTATCGCCACGATCGCGATCGGCTTGTGCGGCATCGGCGTCAGCAACACGATCCAGTGCATCGGGATCGCCGCTCCAAGTAGCAAATACTTCGGCGCGTTCAACGGCTCGCCAACCACCGCACGCTGTACCTGTCGGCCCAGCCAGACGATGAAGCTCAGGATCGTTCCAGCCAACAACAGCTTCGCGAATCCGTTCACGCCGCCGCGCAAGAGCGCCGGCACGCGGGCCATCGCGTCCGGATCGCGCGCGATGAACTCGACAAACGGATAGTTGAACGCAAAGAGCAGCAACGTTCGATCAAGGACGTTGTCGACACGCGCGAGATCGTCATTCTTCTTCTTGTAAAGCACCATGAAACCGTAGTGCTGTTTAACGAGGTGGTAATAGGCCCACAACGCCGCCACGAACAAGAAGACGAACCCGAAACCGGCGAGTACCAACACTGGACCAATCGCGAAGAACAGCAGTGAGCCCCACAACAGCCGCGCGCGATGATGTCTCTCGGTGCGATCGAAATAGGTGCGTGAGAACGTGCCGAACACGTGTGGCGCATCGATCAGTATGGCCCAGAAAGCAACCATCGGAATCAACGGCACGATTCCGCGCACGTACAAAAAGAGCAACAGGTAGCTCGAGACTACCGAGCCTATGAACCAGATCACGTCGTCGCGCGCGCTGATAATCCATCGCAGCGAGATCGCGCTGGCAACAGGTTTCGTGATGATTTCAGCGGTGGCAGCCATTTACAGGTTTTGGTTTCGGACTGCCGCATTTTATCATCGGCCGATGAACAAACAACTATTCCAGGCGCATCCGTGGCACGGTGTGACCTCGGGACCGCTAACGCCCGAGCTCGTCAACGCCTACATCGAAATCGTTCCCACCGACGCTGTTAAATACGAGCTTGATAAATGGTCCGGGCACCTGCGCGTGGATCGCCCGCAGCGCTTCTCGTCGATGTCGCCAACGCTTTACGGCTTCATTCCACAGACATACTGCGGTCACGAGGTCGGTGAGTTATGTGAGTTACGCACCGGGCGCAGCGGTATCGAAGGCGATAAAGATCCGATGGACATTTGCGTGTTGTCGGAGAAGACGTTTGCTTACGGCGGGTTTTTCCTGCACGCGCGGCCGATCGGCGGCCTGCGGATGATCGACGGCAATCAGGCTGACGACAAGATCATCGCGGTGCTCGAAAATGATCTGGCATATGGTCGCATCGATGAGGTTCGTGACGTGCCGCAGGGATTGGTGGATCGTTTGAAGCACTACTTTCTCAGCTACAAACAACTGCCAAGTGATCA
The DNA here is from genome assembly GCA_035257785.1 of Pyrinomonadaceae bacterium. Classification (GTDB taxonomy): domain Bacteria; phylum Acidobacteriota; class Blastocatellia; order Pyrinomonadales; family Pyrinomonadaceae; genus PSRF01. The sequence goes on along the minus strand of DATEWS010000587.1, from coordinate 696 downwards.
GGAAAAGAAAGTTGAGATCGTGGACGTTTACGATCGCACAGAAGCTATGGATGTTATTACGCGCAGCCTTCGCGATTACGAATCAGAATTCGGTCGCGGATAACACGGAATTAAAATCCGGATTTTTATCAGTGTAATCTGTGGCTTAAGTTTTCGGAGATGCCGCAGCGGGGGCATAAAAGACCACGAAACTGTTCCTGATCAATCCAGCGCGCAAAAGCGGGTGCCTGCGGCTTTTGCGCGCTGTGATGATGATGTTTGCGCTCAGTGTCCTCCGCGCTGCAATGTTTGCAGAGCCAGCCATAACCCAAATTGAAGAAGTGGGTCGTCTGGTGCATAGGACCTGAGTGGCACTATCAGCGCCGCGAGTCAGGCGATTCCGTCAGGCGCACCGGCACTGACATTTGTCTGCCGTCACGCCAAATCTTAACCTGAACCGTTTCGCCAATCTGATGCCGATCGAGCACTTTGAACAGATCGTCTGTGTTTCCAACCTTGTCGTTGTCGATACCGACAATGATGTCGCCCAATTCGATGTCGCCCATTTCAGTCTGCTGAATACCACGCAGACCGGCACTCGCGGCGCCACTGCCACGAGCCACGTTCACGATCAGCACGCCGTCAGCAACGGGTAGATCAACCTGGTTTTTAATCATGGCAACGTCGCGCGTGTTGATGCCGAGTTTGGGACGTCGT
>DATEWS010000586.1:0-5084 GCA_035257785.1 Pyrinomonadaceae bacterium | reverse complement strand
GCTTGCGTGCAGCCGCGAGAAACGCCTGCAGATTCTGATCGAGAAACTCAACCGACCCGCCGCTGCGATCCTGTAACCACAACGAAAAACCACCGGCACTGCCGAGACCGGGGATCGATGGCGGCATGAACGCAAACGCCTGCGCCTCGGGAATCTGCGTCGCAAGCGCGCCATTGATCTTCGCGATGATCTGTTGCGCCTGAAGCTCGTGCGACGTGCGTTCATCCCACGGCTTGAAGCTCATAAAGAAGAAGCCCTGATAACTTGCCGAGATGCGATTCAGCAAACTGAAGCCGCCGATTCCGGTGTAGTAACGCACGCCATCGGTATGACCCAGAACGTTCTCGACTTTTTTCAACACGAGATCGGTTCGCTCGAGTGATGCAGCAGGCGGCAGTTGCACGTGCAACATCGCGTAACCGTAGTCCTCTTCGGGCAGAAAACTCGTCGGCAGCGTGCGGCCCATGAATGCATCGGCAAACGTAAATCCGAGAATTATGACGACGCCGATCACGGCCTTGCGCAGGATTGCATGACTCCAGTTGAGATAGCCGTGCATCACCTTGTCGAAGCCGAAATTGAACAGGCCAAAGAAACGCCCGAGCACGCCACGCGACTTCTGTCGCGGTCGTAACAACATCGCCGCTAGCGCAGGTGAAAGCGTCAACGCGTTGAACGCTGAGATCAGCATCGAGATTGCGATCGTCATCGCAAACTGGTTGTTGAGCCGTCCCTGAATGCCGCCCATGAACGCGACCGGCAGAAACACGGACGACAGGATCAGCGCGATCGCGACCACAGGTCCCCCGACTTCCTTCATCGCCTGGATTGTCGCTTCGCGCGGCGCCTTTCCTTCTTCGATGTGATGTTCAACTGCCTCGACGACGATGATCGCGTCGTCAACAACGAGTCCGATCGCGAGTACGAAAGCGAATAACGACAACGTGTTGATCGAGAAGCCCAGCAGCGGAAAGACTGCGAACGTGCCGATGAGCGACACCGGCACAGCGATCACCGGAATCAGCGTCGCGCGCCAGTTTTGCAGGAAGAGAAACACGACGATGATCACGAGCACCATCGCTTCAATCAATGTTCGAACTGTTTCCTTGATGCCTTCACTCACCGGCAGTGTCGTGTCAAAGACGACCGCGGAATCGAGGTCTGCTGGAAAACGTTCCTTCAACTCCGCCATCGTTTTCTTCAAGCCTTCGGCGGTTGCGAGTGCGTTGGAGCCGGGTGACTGGAAGACAGCAACGATCGCGCCCGGTTGTCCGTTCATGCGCGAGCTTTGTTGATAATTGAGCGCGCCGAGCTCGATGCGCGCGACATCACTGAGTCGCACAACCGAGCCATCAGGATTTGCACGCACAACGATCTGGCCAAACTCCTCCGGCGTTTCGAGTCGACCTTTCGCGCGAACGGTGTAAGTCTTCTCCATGCCTTCGGGCGCGGGCGCTGCACCGACACGACCGGATGGATTCACGTTGCTTTGCTGCCGAACTGCATTCGCGAGATCCGGAACGCCGAGGCCGAGCTTCGCAAGCACGTCAGGCTTTACCCAGATGCGCATCGCATAGTCGCTCGAACCAAACACTCGCACCTCGCCGACACCGGGCACGCGATAGAGCACATCGTTCACGTTGATGTTTGCGTAGTTGGCGAGAAACAGCGAGTCGTACGTTTTGTTTGGCGAGTAAAGACAGAAAACGAGCATCGGCAAGCCCGTGGACTTGCGCGTCGTTAGACCGAACTGGTTTACGTCAGTTGGCAGATTCGGCTGCGCCTGGGCCAAACGATTCTGAACGTTGACCTGATCGATGTTGACGTCAGTGTCAACGCCGAACGTGACCATCAACTGTTGGCTTCCGTCATTCGCGTTGATCGACTGCATGTAGAGCATGTTGTCGACGCCATTCATCTGTTGCTCGATCGGTGTCGAGACTGACTGCTCGATCGTGATTGCGTCCGCGCCGGTGTAGTTGGTGGAGACGATGACCTGCGGGGGCAGGATCTCCGGGAACAGTGCCAGCGGCAGCCCCGACATCGCGATCAGACCACCGATAACCGTGACGATCGCTATGACGATGGCGACGATCGGGCGATTTATAAAGAACTTTGAGATCATGATAAAAATCCGCTCTTTTTATCTGTGTAATCTGTGGTTACTCAGTTGTTGGAAGCCACGTACGCGACGGGTTTGACGGTCATCCCCGCTCTGACTTTCATCGTGCCTTCCGCAACCACTGTTTCGCCCGCGTTCAGTCCTTCGGTAATCACCCACATCGAGCCGCTGCGCTCGCCGACTTTCACCGTGCGCAAGCTCACCTTGTTATCTGGATCGACAACCGCGACCTGGTAAGTTCCCTGCAACTCCGAAACTGCACGTTGCGGCACCATGAGCGCATTCTCCTGCGTGCTCGTAACCGCGCGCACTCGTCCATACTGTCCCGGCCGCAATCCATTGTTTGGATTCGGAAAAACTCCGGCCATCCGAATCGCTCCAGTCTTCGGATCGACTTGGCGATCGGCGAAGTAGAACCGCCCTTTCTCGGGATAAGTCGTGCCGTCCGATAAAACCAACTCAAGCTCGAGCTGTTCGAGATTGCCGTTCTGCTCAGCGCTGCTGAGAAAAGGTTTGGTGTAACGCAGGTAATCCTGCTCGCTGAGTGTGAAATAGACCTTGATCGGATCCAGTGTCGAGACTGTCGTTAGTGGATTACTGGTGGTGCTGACCAGATCGCCGACCTGCGCCTGCGCCATACCCGCGATGCCATTAATGGGCGAAACAATTCTCGTGAAACTCAGGTTTAGTGCCGCGGTCTTCGCTGCCGCCTGTGCGTTTTCGACTTGGCCTTTGGCGGTCGCAACACCGGCGCGAGCAACACCGATCTGTGCACTTGCGTGTGCGAGCTGCGCACGCGCCGCTTCGACGCCTGCTTTCTCCGCATCGACCGCCGCTTTCGCCGCAGTATTCGCCTGCAAAGCATTGTCGAGGTCCTGTTGCGTGACGGCTTTCTGTTCAGCTAACGGTTGATACTTCTTAACGTCGAGTTCAGTTTTAACTTGATTCGCCTGTGCCTGGGCCAAACGAGCCTGCGCTTGTAACAGTTGACTTTGAGCCTGGGCCAGTTGCGCTTCAGCTTGTGTAATTTGAGATTTAGCCTGTTCGAGTTGACCCTGGTATTGCGCCACTTGTCCGTTCGCCTGATCCAAAGCCGCCTGGAAAGGCCGCGGATCGATCTCAAACAAGAGCTGGCCCTGTTTTACGAACGAGCCTTCCTTGTAATCCTGTCGCAGCAGATATCCCGTGACCTGCGCTTTCAACTCGGCGTTGACCATGCCTTCAGTCGTTCCGATCCACTCGCTGTAGATCGGCACGTTCTTTTGTTCCACATGGACCACGCCGACTTCGAGCACGGGCGGCGCCGCCTGCGCGGGTTTGCTCGAACGCGCGAAACCCACCAACACCGCCAACGCTGCAATAGCAATAACAACTAAAACAACACTTACTTTTCGAGTTCTTAAAATTTGGACCAATCGAGTTTTCGTCATTTTGTTCTCCGGTTCCCCCCAGCAGGTGAACTCGCTACCGTGCCCACTTTCGGAGCAAGTCCACCTGCTGTCGCACACAGGCCGCGCCTGCCTGTGTTTCCAATGTTCGCTGGAAGAAGCAACCGCTTTGCCACTGCGCTTTGCGAATGATTTCGTTGATTCGTGATGAAGAGGCGTGACAACAGTTGGTCACGTGACGAAATATCGCCACAGGTAGTTGTCACAGTTCTTCGATGAAGCAGCGGCTCATGATGCTTGAGGAGATGAGAGTGGCGCCGTTGTCGTGCATTCGTTTGAGTAGTTGTTTGCCGCGATCGTCGATGAAACTGACGCTCGTCAAATCAATTAGAAGTGTCGACGGCGGCGCCTCGCGCCAGCATTTGTCTAATTCATCGACGCACGCGCCGGCGAGTTTTCCTTCGAGGACCAAACGCGTCAGAGCCGCTTCGTTGTGACAGGTAATTCTGATTACTTCATAAACCATTCGCTCAAGCCCCGTGCAATTTGCTTGCCGCACTTCTCTGCGACCCCTCTGCGGCCCTCCGCGCTCTCTGCGTTCAATGCGCCTTATAACGCAGAGGGCCGCAGAGGACCGCAGAGGAACCAAAGGGGTGTTTTGCTCGTAGGCACAGTTCAAGTATGCTAAGGAATGTACATGGGAGGTAGTAAGTGAAAGGCAACGCCGCTCAACTCTCCAGCGTCGATGTGCAAACCCAGAAATACCTGACGCTGCTGGAACTCTCGAAAGCCATTGCTTCTCACCGCAATCTGTCCGAACTCTTCCACGACATTGCTTGTCGTTTGCGAAATCTTTTTTCGTTCCGCGATCTCGCCGTTATGTTGCACGACGCGCAGCGAGACGTGATGCGTTCTTATTTCTTCGAAGGATGCAACGAAGGCTGGGCGACTATTCAATCGACTGAAGTCGCGGTCGACGAGTCGATCAACGGCCAGGTCTGGCGCGAACAATCACCACTCATCATTCGCGATCTGGATCAGGAGACGCGCTTTCCATCGGCGCAAAAGTTAAGAGACAAAGGCATCAAGTCCGTTTGCTGTCTGCCGTTGAGCACTGTTCATCAAAAGCTCGGCACGTTGAATTTGTGGAGCGAAGAGATCGGCGCGTACGACACTTTCGATCTCAACTTTGCGCAACTCGTTACATCGCAGATCGCAGTTGCGGTCGAGAGCCAGTTTTATCGCGAGCAGTTGGCGCACGAGCGCGATCGTTCGCAACTATTGCTGCGCGTCAACAACACGCTCGTCACCAATCTCAACCTGCGAGAACTGCTGAAATCGATCTCGAGCTCGTTGGGCACGGTGATGCCGCACGAAGCCGCGGCGTTAACTCTTTATGACGAACCCTCGAATGAGTTGCGCGTGGCTGCATTCGATTTTCCCGATCACGATAATCCGTGTTTCGCCGGCAAGGCCATTCCGTTTGAAGGCAATCCGATCGGCGAGGCCTTCACGACGCGCAAAACGACTTTCGTGAACTACGATCCCGCGACGCACAATGGAATGGCGGCAGG
>DATEWS010000585.1:0-3435 GCA_035257785.1 Pyrinomonadaceae bacterium | reverse complement strand
ACGAAAAAGGCACAAAAAGCTCGAACACAATTGAGCTTTTTATGCCTTTTGCTGAACCGAGCCAAAAAAATTGCGGGCTGCTGACTTTTCCTGGGAGGCTCCCCCAAGCCCCGTCAAGACGTCAATCAGCAGCTCCGCTATTATTGCCCTTCGACTGCGTCACAAGCGTTACTCCGTTCCCCCAAAAGAGTCAAACGCTTGCTTTAATAACTGTGAGAGGATGCCTCCCCCAAAGCCTCCACTCACCGCAGTTTTTAGAGCCTGACCCGATTTACCCTTATCTACCCTTCTTGTTCTGTTCATCTCCTTGGCAATGACCGTGCCAACATTGCTGGCGAATCGTTCAATACGGCAGACTTTCATTTTTGCTCGAATTTCGTAACTTCATGGAGTTAAACGATTTGTACGCCAGACAACATAGCAGCGCCGAGCTGTACACGTTCCGTACAAAGCCCACTGTACGATCGAACGATAATCGCTCGCTCTCTTACGGCAGGGCGTCGATAAACTGGTCCACTTCAGTTGCAGTGTTATAAAAATGTGGGGCGATCCGGAGACGATCACCGCGAGGCGCCGTGATCATGTTTCGCTCCGTGAGGTGGTGATAGAGGGCCATCGATGAAAGACCGCCCGGATGGCGAGTACAAACGATCTGAGACTTCTCACCCGGCGCTCGAGAGCTCACGACCTCGTACTTCTTACCCGTGAGCCGTTCGCAAAGGTAATCCGTCAGTTCTTCTAGATAGTTTGCAATCTTCTGGACACCCTGGCCGTGAAGAAGCTCGAGGCTCGCTTTGAAACCATGCAGAAGCGCTGTCGGCCCGGTGCCGGTCTCCCATGCGAGCGTGCCGCGATTCCAGCCCTGTTCGAAGTTGAAATAGTCCTCCGGGTTGGGAACGCTGGTCCAACCGACGAGAGTGGGCTGAATGCGCTCGCGCGCGCGGTCGGAGAGGAACAGGTAACCAACGCCCTCGGGCGCCAGTAACCACTTGTGACTCGCGCCGGCTGCAACATCTATAAACTCCGCTTCAACGTCCGTCGGAACGACACCGAGTGCCTGGATTGCATCCACCACGAATAAGGCGTCGTGACGTCGCGCGACTTGTCCGAGTCGTGCGAGATCGGTCCGGAATCCCGAAGCGTACTGGACGTGACTGATAGCGACGATGCGCGTGTGATCGTCGACGAGGCTTTCCAGCTCAGACAAGTCGATCCGGCCATTACGCTCTTCGCACATTCTGACCTCGACGCCAACCACATCGCGCATGCGAAGCCACGGATAAATGTTCGAAGGAAACTCGCGGCTGAAGGTGACGATGTTGTCCCCAGCGCGCCAGCTAAGGCCGTTTGCCACTGTCGAAAGCGCATCGGACGTGTTACGCACAAAGGCGACCTGCTCGGCTTTCGCGCCGAGGAGATCTGCGAGGAGTTTGCGAGCATCTTCTTTAACCGCGAGCCAACTGCGGAAGTTTGTCGAGCCGTGTTCGTGAACGTCTCTTAACTGCGTCTCGACTGCACGAATCGACGTGATTGGCGGTGGCGAGATAGCGGCGTGATTGAAGTAGATTAAACGTTCGGTAAGTGGGAAGAGAGAACGAACTTCAAGAGTCATGGCGCATAAGGACGACCGTAGAATTCTTTGTAGAGCCACCCGAGCACGCGTGCTTCGGCAGTACACAATGTCTCGATCCAGCAGTTGATCAGAAACTCATTTCGTCCGCGTTGAAACGGAATCTTGTCCGCCTGCTCTACGATCGATCCGCCACTGCGCAAGTCGAGTTTGTATGCTTCGGCTGTTGTTTCGTTTGCCTTCGCGGCGGTGTCGAGCGCGCTGAGTAGCTGACTGATCCAGTCGTGCAGACTGCGCTCGGTTGCGTTATCAGCAAGCGCTTGAATGATCCCGATCGCGAGCCGATCTTCCGCGCGTTTGAAAATGAATACTTCTTCGCCCTCGGCCTGACTCTGTTGCTGTTTCCAGTGAAACACTTCTTCCACCGACGGATGTCGAACGACCGCGACGCGCTGATCGTAATTGAGAAACCACTCGATCACGTCAGGCACTGAATCAACAACGACTCGCCCGGCAGCGTCGCGTTGAAGCGGCGGCAGATTTACAGCTTCACTTGCCATACAAAGAGAAAGAGGCACTGATCTCGCCGACTACATCGCCACGCCGGTTCGTCACCGGAAAGAATGCATACCGCGCAACCGCCTCGAGCGATTCGTCTCGCAGCACGTCGAGCTGTCGCAGCGCTTCGATTACAACAGTCGGACGCGCGCGTTTGTCGTCGCCGTCTTCAATCTTGAGTGCGAGGCCGAGTCCGTTGGGCCACTCTTTACAAGGAATGATGCCGGCAGTGTAAACACCTTCAGCGCCGACTTTCGAAACCACGCGTCCGGGCGCCGCGCGCATGACTTCTGTATCGAGACGTTGAGACGTTCCGCCGATCAGTTCCGGATACGCAGTCATGACATGAATAACTCGTTCGCAAGCGGCTCGCGTCGCGTGGTCGAAGCTCGCGGGCGGCGAGACTAACCGCGCGTACGCGAGCGCCATCGCTTTCATCGTGACGCCGAAAATCGGAGCAGCGCAGCCGTCGATGCCAACTGCCATATCGGTGACGGCGACGTCAGAAAACTTAGAGAACACATCCACGATCGCCTTCTGCACCGGATTCTCCGGACTGATGTAGTTGTCGATTGAAGCTCCGAGATGCAGCGCGACGGCGAGCATGCCAACATGTTTGCCGGAGCAGTTGTTGTGCAGGACGTTTGGTTCTTCGCCACGCGCACGAAGTTCGGCGGCAGCTTCGGCGCTGTACGGCGCGTGCACACCGCATTTCAACGCTTCCGGGCCGAGACCGATCTTCCGCAACATCGAGGCGGCAATCTCGGTATGGATTGGTTCACCGTTATGTGATGCGCAGGCGAGTGCGACTTCACGATCGTTGAAGCCGAATCGCTCGGCTGCTCCGGTCAGCAGTAGTGGCAATGCCTGAAAAGGTTTTGCGGAAGATCTGGGGAAGGTTACGTTGTGAGGAGCACCGAGAGAGGCAATGATGTTTCCCCCGGGCTCGACTGCAACGATATGTCCGCGATGACGTGATTCGGTTATTGAGCCTCGTTTGACTTCAACGAGAGGCTCCGCGATTGGGATCTGTGACATGTGAGGAGGATCTTAACACTAAATCAAATAGGTCCTATAAAGCATATAGGACCTATCACAATCTGCGGCTAAAATCTTCTTTAATTCGCGCGTCTTTTGCCGCCGAGACTAAGCACGGTCAGCTTCACTGTGCGTCGTCCGAAACGCATCGCTTCGCGCGATGTCGGTGTCCAGATGTCGATTCGACGTCCACGCACGAGCGTTCCAGTGTCAGCCACCAGATACTCACCGCTATACGCGCCGGCGTCGAGGCGAACACGTGAACCGAG
>DATEWS010000584.1:0-2919 GCA_035257785.1 Pyrinomonadaceae bacterium | reverse complement strand
TTGAAGCGACGCGCACTCACGGGCATCGCACGCAACGACAACAGCGACGCCGCCGCAACTTACGTAATTCGCGTAGCCGAAACAGAAAAGGATCTCGAGTTGCGCAAGAGTGCAATTGCAAACCTGGGTCGCATTGCGGGTCAGAAGAGCCTAGGCGCACTGACCAGCACCGTCGATAACGACGTCGAAGTTGAACTTCAGAAGCAGGCAGTGATCGCGATCGGGCGGCGCTCGAAAGACGAAGCGGTTCCGATCCTGATTCGCACTGCTCGCAACCATCCGAAGATGGCCGTCCGCAAGTTAGCGATTCAAGTACTCGGTCAAACAGGCGACGAACGCGCAGTGGCGTTCTTCAGAGAACTTTTGAGCAAGGATTAAAGTATGAGTAGCTCAATTTACAATCTCGATAGTCTGAGAGAAGCGGCGCTGACACTGATGCGTGAAGTGGAGTCGCTCGCAACCCTGCAAGAACCGCAGACCAACGGAAACGGGAAACTTGTACTACAGGAAGAAGTGCAGCGCTTTGAAAGCGAGTTGATTCGTCAGGCGTTGCAGCGCACACACGGCAATCAACGACGCGCCGCGCAATTGCTCGGTGTGAAAGTCACGACGCTCAACTGCAAGATCAAGCGTCTCGGCATTCAAACTGATCTGAGTTCAGCCCCGTCTTGAAAGTTCAGCCACGATCTCGCTCGCGGCCGTGCGTGCTTCTTCAACTTCTTCGGGCTTGAATGAAACCGCGCCGACTACCGCGTGACCGCCGCCACCGTAACGTTCGCAAATCTTCGCGATGTTGTGAGTGCGCGGTACCGGCGCCCATGGATTTGAGCCGACCGAGATTTTGGTGCGTTGCGTTCCACGCGTCAATGCTACGGAATAAGTGGTCTCCGGATGAAGATAGTAAGGAATGAACTTGTTGAAGCCTTCGTAACCTTCGTCGATCAGATCAAACTGGACCACTCCATTCGAACTCGTCGCTTTGCGCCGCACGGTTTCGAGCGTCTCGAGATGTTGCTTGAGTATCGGTTGAAAACGGCGCTGCACTTCCGCGCTGGTTGCGACTTCCTCGAGCGAGTTTCTCGCGAGATCTCGGATGATGCTTTCGATAAAAGCATCGTCAGGATCGGCTTCGATCACCTGCATTAGTTGTAACGCCGGCTCTTTCAACTCGACGCACTGCGCGGGCGATTCGTAAAGCGCTCCGTCGATGACGTGGGCCCAATGGACGAGGGATTCGATCGGTTCGGAGTTGAATCCGAAACGTTCGTGAGCGATGTCGGCGATGAACTCAGTACACGACTTTCGATTCGGATCCAGAAACTTGCGGCCCGATTCATCCGCACGAAAGTGTGCCTCATCTTCGGGAGTTAAGAAGGCAGACTCGTGATGATCGAACCACCAGGTCAGTTTTTCAGACGCGGCGTATTTGAAATCGACGATCGCGTTCTCGTCGGAATCAAACATCGCCATGTCAAACAGGTTGCCTGGCCGGTGCAGCAGTCCGGTGTAGCGGACTTCCGCCTCGGGATGGACACGTTCCTTGTAGAAGCGAGTGAAAGTTGCCGCTGAAGCAACGCCGTCGAAGCAGTGGCCGTGATAAAGGACTCTAAGATTCATCCGCGTCAATTCGTGAAAATCCGCGGCTCAGTTCTTACACGGCTGGATCACGCCCGCGGTCGCTGGTCCCAGTTTCGAAGCGATGTACTTATCAACCTCATCCTCGATCAACTCGCCGTTCACTACGAACGCTTTTTCGGTGAGCACTTCACCGGTCTTATTCACCTTGTCAGGCTCGAGGAAGATATTCCACGGTGAGCCCCAGTTGCGCGTGTCGCCGGTGAGCTGGCGATACTCGTAATGCGCAGTCTTTGACTTGTCGTCGCGAGATATTGATTCGGAGACGACTGGATACGGCGGATCTTTCTCACCGAAGAATGTCATCGTATCCGCGGTGTTCGCGTATTCACTGATTCCGATAACCTGAAAACCCTGCGCTTTGTACTTCTCATACAACTTGGCGGCGATCGGCGCCTCGTTGCGCCAGTTACCACACCACGGCGCGAAGTAAACAATCATCACCAGCTTCTTCCCGGCCATCAGGCTACGCAAGTCTTCATCTTTGGCGCTCGTGATGTTCGGCAGTTTCCAGTTTTTATAGTTGACTGTTTTCTCAACCAGCGGCGAGTACTCATGTCCGGCTTGCGCGCGTGTGACGCCGGCGGAAATGACGAGTGCGAGAATCGAGAGGACGAGTGACAGTTTCTTCATGGTATTGCTCCGTTGAACTGCTTACGGTTAATTAGCGGCGCTGGCTGTTGCCGGCGTTTCGGCCAGCAGCGGTTTGATTACCGCTTCCCATCCAGCTTTGTCTTTGGCTCCGATGATCTTTTGCCGGATCCGTCCCTGTCGATCGATCAGGTAAGTGGTCGGCAAAACTGACTGTGCGAATTTTACCTTGGCGTCACTGCCGCCGAGCAACACGTCGTATTCAAATCTCGCGACTTCCTGCTGATATGCGTTGACGCCGTCGATCGTATCGTCAAGCGAAGCGCCGACAATCTTTAAGCCTTGCGGCTGTAGTTCGTGCTGGAGCGCGTTGAGCGCCGGGATCTCTTCGCGGCACGGGATGCAGTAAGTGGCCCAGAAGTTGAGCAGCACGACCTGGCCCTGGAGTTCTTTCAAGTGAAACGGTTTGCCCGCGAGTGTTTGAAACTCGACATCCGGAACAGGTTCGTAATTTGAATTAGCGTTTGCAGTGTTTGACGCCGGTGGCGCAGGTTCCTTTAACTTCAACAGACCTTCGAGATTCGGCAGCAACGCCGTTAGCTTCGACGACGCCAGCAATGTTGACTGACCACTCATCACGAGTAGACCAACGACAATCAACACCACGCCTGACGTGACCTCAACCTTGTGCAG
>DATEWS010000583.1:0-4788 GCA_035257785.1 Pyrinomonadaceae bacterium | reverse complement strand
ATTCCCGGTGGTTGGGATTTTTCGGTCGATGGTCTCGATCGGGCGAATGGGATGCCGGTAACCGGTGTCGATCTGAGTGATGGACCAAACAAGGGAACACTTTATGTTAACTGGATCGATGCACGCAGTGGCGATCCGGACGTGTTTGTGATTTCGTCACGCGATGGCGGCGACACGTGGAGCGCGCCGGTGCGTGTGAATGATGATCCGTTGAAGAATGGCAAAGTGCAGTTCTTTACGTGGATGGCTGTCGATCCGGCGGACGGATCGGTCAACATAATTTTCTACGATCGACGAGACACGAATGGCAGTGAGACACGTCTGACGCTCGCGCGGAGCGTCGATGGTGGCCGGACGTTTGTGAATCACAAGGTTGATTTGCCGCCGTTCACGGCCAATCCAAGCACGTTCTTTGGCGACTACAGCAGCATCTCCGCATACCAGGGCCGCGTGGTCCCCGCGTTTATGCACTTCATTGAGGGTGGGAAACTGGCGATCTCGGTCGCTCTATTTCGCTTCAAGCCCGGGACGCAGGAGTTGATGAAATAGTCCGCGTTTATCGGCGAAAATCTGTGGCTAAACTACCCGAGCGCATCAATGCGCCTGCGCTCGATCGCGCGTTGCGCCAATTCCCCGCACGCTCTAACCAACCCTCCGAGTTGCGCGAACCTCGGGTCACGTGTCAATCCCTTCTGATATCGAAAATAGATCTGCTGCACGATCACCGCGATCTTCAGCAACGCGTACGCAAAATAAAACACCGGCTCACTAATTGTTCGCCCTGTCCGTCTCGAATAATGTTCCAGCAACTCGGTGCGCGTCAGACTGCCCGGCAGCGCCGTCAACCCAAAACCATATCGCTGCCACTCTTCCGGATCCGTGGCTTCAACCCAGTAACCCAGGCTCGTCCCGAAGTCCATCAGCGGATCACCGATCGTCGCCATCTCCCAATCGAGCACCGCCACCACGCGCCCAAGATCATCAGGCGCAAGCACGAGATTGTCATACTTATAGTCGTTATGAATCAGCGCCGCTTTCACGGAGTCAGCCGGTAGGTTCGCATGTAACCAATCCGCGAGACGTTCAATCGCCGGCACATCGTCGGTGCGCGCGTTGTAATAACGCCTGGTCCAACCTTCAACCTGGCGCTTCACGTAACCTTGCGGCGATCCCAGTTCGCCCAGTCCCACCGCTTCGTAGTCAAGCTCGTGAATTTCCCCGAGATTATCGATGAACGTTTGCGAAAGAGTTCGCATTACGGCCGGAGAAAGATCCATTTGCGCCGGCGGCTTAGCTCGCAGGATGATCCCCTCGACGCGCTCCATCACGTAGAACGGCGCGCCGAGTATTGATTCGTCTTCGCAAAACAAAAGTGGCCGCGGAACTTTTTTGTAGACCGGGTACAAGTGCGAGAGGATGCGATACTCACGACTCATGTCGTGCGCGGTTTTAATCTTCGCGCCGATGGGCGGACGTCGCAGCACGAGTTCACGATCCCGGAAACGCAGCAAGTAAGTGAGGTTGGAAAAGCCCGAGGGAAACTGTTCGACAACAGGTGGTCCACTGAGTTCGGGTAAATGAGTCGCGAGATATTTAAAGAGAGGTTCGACTGGCAGTTCTTCACCGGCTCGCACCGGAGACGAACGATCTGTCTTAGACATCCTCTTTTCCATACTTTCGCAACACGCCGCGCGCGACGACCATCTTGTGTACTTCGTCTGGTCCATCGTAGATACGCGCGGCGCGCTCGTGCCTGTACCAGTACGACAAAACCGTTGCGTCCGTCAGCCCGAGCGCGCCGTGTACCTGTATCGCGCGATCAAGCACCTTCTGCAAAATGCCGGCGACAAAAAACTTGATCAAAGAAATGTCTTCTCTTGCTGCCTCCGCGCCCTTGCGGTCGATCTCGCACGCTGTCTGCAATACAAGTAAACGCGCCGCTTTGATCTCTGCGCGACTCTCAGCGATCCACTCCTGCACATTCTCACGGCTCGCGAGCAGAACTCCAGGCGACAACTCCCTGCGCGCGGCGTAGCTGCACATCAAGTCAAACGCTCGTTCACAGATACCAATCCAGCGCATGCAGTGATGGATTCTGCCTGGTCCAAGTCGCTGCTGCGCGATTGTGAAGCCCTCGCCTTCCCTGCCCAACAAGTTGCTTTGCGGAACGCGACAGTTTTCATATCTGACTTCCGCGTGACTCGCGTAATCGCTGCCTTCATCGCCCATAACGTTGATGTTTCGCACGAGTTGGAATCCCGGCGTAGGTATCGGCACGATGATTTGGCTCGCGCGTTTGTAGCGGTTCGACGCCTCCGCATCGGTGATTGCCATCACGATTGCGAAGCTCGCTCCTTCGGCAGACGACGTGAACCACTTGTGACCATTGATCACGTAGTCGTCACCATCTTTTACCGCGGTAGTGCTCATCCACGTCGGATTCGATCCGGGATGCTCAGGCTCAGTCATCGAAAAACAACTACGCACCTCGCCGCGCGCGAGTGGTTCGAAGTATTTCTGTTTCTGCTCCGGCGTGCCGTGGTCCATCAGGATTTCCATGTTCCCGATGTCCGGCGCCTGGCAGTTAAAGAGATAGTGACCGATCGGTGTGCGCCCGAGCTCTTCGCTGACGAGAGCAAACTCAGAAAGCGCGAGTCCCACACCGCCGTGCTTCACCGGCAAGTGGGGCGTCCACAACCCCATCGATTTGACTTTCTCACGCTTCGCCTCGAGCGCGGGCTTGAGTTCGCTGAAAGGACGGCGCAGAAACTCGGCTTCGAGCGGATAGACTTCGGCGCGCACGAACTCTCTTATTCGGTCCAGCAGGCCGAGCAGTTCTTCACTGTGATGATCAGTCATGTCGTGGGGAGTTATTGTAATTGCTGGCGGGCAATGTTCCAACGGACGTTCACGAGTTCACGCGTGTTGGCGTCGAAAGTTTTATCGCGCAACAACGACGCGAAAACCTCCTGCAACTCTTTTTCTTCAGCGGCAGCAGGTTTCTTTGATTTTCGTAACGTGACGATCTGTGAGGTCAAAGCATCGGCAATCTGAAGTTTGAACAGATAATTACGCGGATATTTTGCCGCTAACTCACGCGCCACTTGAGCCGCATCGTCCCAACGTTTCTCACGTTTGTAGAGATCGACCAGCAACACGCGCGCAACATCGCGCGCCCACTTCCCTTCCGTGGCAACGCGCTGGAGTGTTTCCAGTCCGCGCTTTCTCGAACCACGCACACCCATCGTCGCCACCAGCATTTTGGTAGGCAACGGCAACGAACCGATGATGTAGTTCATTAAGCCGATCGTTAGCTCTGCGTCACGAAAGTCGGGCGCGAGCTTGAGCACTTCGCGGTGATGTTCGACCGAGTCTTTGCCGGAGCGAAATGCGGCCATGAACTTTCGTTCGACTCCGCCGGCCCACGACGCTTCGAGTCCTTCCGCGGCGCCGAGAAAGTAAAGCGCTTCCACATCACGAGGATCTTTGCGCAGTCGTGCTTGTGAAAGGTTTTTTGCGCGCCGGATCCATTTGCGAAATTCGTCTGATTGCTTGCGATCGACTTGCGACTTGGTCTCCGTGATCGCGCCCGTGCTGTAAAGCGTGGCTTTCAGTTCCCACGATTGGTTCAACTGCTGCACCCATAAACTCGACGCCATGCACTGCGCGCCTGCCGGATGATCGGGGGCGAGCTCGATCATTTTTTGAAAACGAGCCCGCGCGGTCTGGTAGTCGAGGTTGTAAAGCGCGGCGTAACCCTCGGCGCGCAGCGTATCCAGATCCTGGGCCAGGGACGTGATGGTCCAAAGGATCGCGATCGCGATTGAGGCAACGATTTTCATAGACAGGATTTACAGGATATGTGCATTGAACACGGCGTTGTCGTGACACTTATCTAACTGCCACACCACCACGATCAACTCAGCCGCACGACGCTCTAAACTGCGCGATCATGCCGCGTCGTCCTCAAATCTACTATCTGAGCCGCACCATCATATGCCTCACCGTACTGCTCTCACTAGGCACGCTCTTTATTCCTCTTTCGAGTCCCCTGCTGATGCCTGTGGACATTGGGTTGCGCACCTATTTGATCTTCATCGGCACGGTGATGGCCCATGAGAGCGTGCATGGTCACCTCGGTCGCACCAGGGCCGCGAACTTCTGGTGGGGCCGCATTGCGCTGCTACCAAGCATGGTACCGTTCACAAACTTTCGCAAGACACACCAGTTGCACCACGCGCATACAAATCTTCCTGAGCTCGATCCGGATCACTTCATGAAGTCGCGCAACTTTTTTGAACTGGTCCTGCGCGCGCTCGCGATGCCGCATCACTGGTTTCTCTGGCTACGCAAACGCGGCCGCATCAAACCCAGCGATCTGATCGAGTTGCTGCTGAACTATCTCGGAATCGCAGTTGTCTACGCGGTGGTGCTTGCGGTTATTGGTCCAACACGACTGCTTTGGGGGATGGTACCGTCGCTCGCACTGGTTTCGGTGCTGCTCTGGTATCCATTTGCAGTGCAGACACACGAGGGTTTTTCAACCGGTTCGGCAGTTTCGCGTTCGCACAACTATTACGGGCGGTTCATGTACTGGTTCTCGCTCGGGCTTTCGATGCATCGCGTGCATCACCAGCAACCGAAGTTGTCGTGGATTGAGTTGCGGCCGTTTGTCGTGCCGGTGCCGCGCGGACTTTCGCGCTGGATGCCGCAACGCGACATTCAACTGCAATGACGTTGTCATTACTGGATCGCGCCTTCCATCTGCTGGATGACGCGTGTTCACCA
>DATEWS010000582.1:0-3632 GCA_035257785.1 Pyrinomonadaceae bacterium | reverse complement strand
GGGTCAATTTCGCGCATGAAAGCGTCACGTATGAGCCGACGCTACCGCGTTACGGTACTGACTTCATCCAAGTTGGACTAACGAACTTTAGGCAAATGCACAAACTAAACATCGCGATGATCGGCTACGGTTTCATGGGACGCGCGCATAGCAACGCGTGGCGACAGGTGCGCAGCTTCTTCGATGTGCCTTACGAACCGGAGTTGAAAGTGATCTGTGGTCGAAATGAAACTGAAGTAAAACGAGTGGCCGAACATTTTCGTTGGCAGGAACACACGACTGACTGGCACGACGTCGTCAGCCGAAATGACATCGACATCGTTGATATCTGTTCACCCGGTCACACGCATGCTCCGATTGCCTTGGCCGCTGCCAGTGCCGGCAAGATCATTTTTTGTGAAAAGCCGCTGGCGAATTCACTCGCGGAAGCAGAGGAAATGCTCAAAGCCGCACAGGACCACGGCTGCGCTCACATGATCTGCCACAACTACCGGCGCGCACCAGCCGTGTCGCTCGCGCGACAATTGATCGCGGCCGGCGAACTGGGAACCATCTATCACTATCGTGCCACTTATTTGCAGGATTGGTTGCGCAATCCCGACTCTCCGACGCGCTGGAGGTTGAACAAATCGGAAGCGGGATCAGGCGCCCTGGGTGATCTCTTCTCCCACTCTGTCGATCTCGCGCGTTACCTCGTCGGCGAGATTACTGAGCTGTCGGCAATGTTGAAGACGTTCGTCGACAAGCGTCCGGTACGTGACAGCAACGAAATGGCAAACGTTGACGTTGACGACGCCGCGTTAGCACTCGTCAAATTTCAGAACGGCGCCATTGGATCGATCGAGGCAACTCGCTACGCGTCCGGACGCAAGAATTACAATCGTTTCGAGATTAACGGCAGCAAGGGCAGCGTTGCGTTCAATCTGGAACGCATGAATGAGCTGGAGTTTTATTCAGACGATGGACCAAACAGCGGCTTCAAAACGATTCAGGCGACAGACCCGGCGCATCCGTACGTGAAAGGCTGGTGGCCTCCTGGCCACATCATTGGTTACGAACACACCTTCACTCACACCGTTTTGGAGTTGTTACAGGCAATAGCTGAAAAAAGACTGCCTTCGCCGAACTTCGAAGACGGCGTGAGGAATCAACGTGTGCTGGATGCCGTGGAAAGATCTGCAATCAGTCGCGAGTGGGAAACTATTTAAATGCAGATAAGAGTTTTCGACACGAAGTTAGAACTCGGCGAGGCAGCGGCCCGAGACGCGGCAAAGATCATTAATCAAGCGATCGACGAACGTGACGTCGCTTACGTGATTGCCGCCACCGGAGCATCGCAGTTCGAATTCCTCGACGCGCTCGCAAAGCAAGAGATCGACTGGACCAAAGTCGTATTTTTTCATCTCGACGAGTACGTCGGATTACCGGAGTCGCATCTGGCGAGCTTCCGACGTTACCTGAAAGAGCGCGTCGTCAGCCGCCTTCATCCGCAAACTTTTCACTTTTTAAATGGTGAGGCTGTCGACGTTGCTCAGGAGTGCCGGCGCGTTGGTGACTTAATCGCGCAACAGACTATCGACGTTGCTTTTGTCGGTATCGGTGAGAACGGACACCTGGCGTTTAACGATCCACCAGCAGACTTCGATACTGAAGACCCTTACCTTGTTGTCAATCTGGATGATGCGTGTCGCCGGCAACAAGTCGGTGAGGGTTGGTTCAAAAGCATTGCCGAAGTTCCAACTCAAGCGATTTCGATGTCGATCAAACAAATCCTCAAGAGCCGGAACATCCTATGCATCGTTCCTGACGAGAGAAAAGCTGAGGCGGTAAAAGCGACGGTCAAACTCGAAGTCTCACCTATGCGTCCCGCCTCGATACTCCAGCAACACGCACGCGTCACGCTCTACCTCGATCACGAGTCGTCATCACTCCTCAACCAGGCGGCACGATAAAAAAGAAAAATTCACTTCGACTTTCATTCGAAGGCCATGAATCGTAGAGAATGATTGGTTGATACGGGTTCGCAAATTTCACCCGCGGTATGAGCTCGGAGACAGTATAAAAAGTGCTGTTTTGAGGATTAACCTCGAACGATGAGAGAAATTTGTTTGCAAAGGGTGAATGGTGACCAGGTACACCATCTGAAACGTATTCGGTACCTCCGGACGTCAGAAAGCGGCGGGTCCGGAACTGAAGCAGGACGTTAAGCAGTTCGTTTTCAGGTTCGGTGTCAGAGCCGCCCGCACCCGTAACTGGCGAAGTGGACTCCGCGGCTGGTCCTGTGAACGCACTTGCCATGGCCCCTCCAAAACATGAGTCGAGTACAAGGAAGATGTGTTTGCAAGGGATACCGTCGATTCTCCGTGCGAGCAGGGCGTGAGCAATCCAACTATCGCCTCCCGGATCGAGATTATTCGCTGCCGAGTCTTTTGCGATTAGAAAGCCATCGTAGTTGCTCCTGTAACTGCCATGCCCCGCAAAGAAGATCAGGAGTTGTTCATCGTCTTGATATTTCTTGAAGCCGTATTTTGCAAGAAACTGACTTATGCAAGGTTTGGTTGCGTTCTTTACAACCTCGGTTTCAAATCCGAAACGAGTATTTAGAACCTCGGCGATTGAAGTTGCGTCTAAAGTCGGGTTGATGAGCGGCGTCCAATTGTCATACAAATCCGTTCCAAACAAGAGGGCGTGATCCTTCCCCTTTCTCGAAGTACCTCGCGCCTCTCGAACCTCTGAAAGCGCGGCACACTCGGGTCGGAGGATGAATTCGATGTTGTCATCCTGTGCGGCAGGCGTGACCACCGGATCGATCGGTAATGCGTGACTGACTTTCCGTACAGAGCTATGAGCGCGGAGCTGCATGACTGCCGATCGCTCACTCGAACGCTCGGTTGAGAAGTTTGCTTGCGTGCCTGCGGGTTTGGAGCCGAGTGGAAAGTCCTCACCACTGCGATAACTCGACGGTAATCCGAAATTAGTGAGTCTACTTAGTAATCGGCGTGTCGCGGTGTTGGCGGATTTATGTAGTACACCGCGTGCGTTCTGTTCTACATAATCGATCAGTTCTTTCGCAGTCACCACGCCGTCGTTAGTTAAAGCATCCGCTTTGAGAGCCTGGATCAAGACATATGGTAAGAGCCCATTCTCAAAGCTGTTTAGTTCATAACTTCCTGTGTTGTTGAATAAGACTGCCAAATCCCTGCGGGCCTTAGGACCTAAGAACTTATTGTCCTCCTCCGCACGAGAGGTGAAACTCTCGAACCCCTGACCTGACTTGTTCGAATTGAGCACTATGAATTGATGCTGTGCTCGGATGCCCAGTAACCACGATTGCAGGAGCACACTAGCGATTCCCTTGTCGTACAGCTCGCTATTTCCCGACGACGGGTTGAAGTTATAGGGAATGAGGTAAAACTGCTGCTCCCTCTTGATTCCCAAGGTACGAGTCATTCCGTGCCCGGAATAGAAAAAAACTAACGTGTCCTGCGGTTTGACGGTCGCTCTGAGTTCGTCAATTGCGGAGCCAATGGCTGCTCGCGTCGCTTGTTCGTCGAGTAAGACCCGAGTAGTGACTGAATCAAAACCCGCACGCGCTACGCCGTCCAGAGAGGCGGTAAAGTCTCTGGCGTCTT
>DATEWS010000581.1:0-2328 GCA_035257785.1 Pyrinomonadaceae bacterium | reverse complement strand
CCGAGTGGGTGAGTGATTTGATCGAGAGTGTTTTAGCCACGGATTTACGCGAATGAACGCGGACTTATGAAGCAGGTATTGCAGAACAGGAAGACTGGGAGACCGTTTGTCGGTGAAGTGCCGGTGCCGGCGCTACAGAGGGGTCGCGTGCTCGTGCGCACGGTTGCTTCGTTGATTAGTGCGGGGACTGAAAGGGCTGCCGTTGAGCTTGTCAGCAAAGGGTTGGTCCAGGAAGCACGGCAGCGACCCGACCTCGTCAAGGCCGTCGTCGCGAAGGTGAAGAACGAAGGTTTGCTAAACACGTTTGCGTCGGTGCGCGACAAGATGGCGGCATCGCAGGCGTTGGGTTACAGCGCGTCAGGCATCGTTGCTGCCGTGGCCGAAGACGTGAGCGAGTTTCAGGTCGGAGATCGTGTGGCATGCGCCGGTGTCGGTTACGCGTCGCACGCGGAAGTGTTGTCAGTGCCGAAGAATCTCTGCGTACACTTGCCCGAGAACGTCAGTTTTGAGTCCGGCGCGTATGGAACACTCGGAGCGATCGCATTGCAGGGAGTGAGACTCGCAGAACCGACGCTTGGCGAATCAGTGGTTGTGATCGGACTCGGACTCGTCGGAGAGCTCACGGTCCAACTTCTCAAAGCGAACGGTTGTCGCGTGTTTGGTCTCGACCTCAATCCGGAGCGAGTTGCGCTTGCACTCGAATTGGGCGCCGACAAAGCATCCGTTTCGAGCGAAACATCCGCGAAAGAGATCGAAGCGTGGACGCGCGGGCATGGCGCCGATGCGGTTTTGATAACTGCTGCGACTGATTCAAACGAACCTGTCGAACTGGCCGCGCGTGTGTCGCGGTTAAAGGGCCGCGTGATCGTCGTCGGCATGACGGGTATGAATATTCCGCGGGCGCCGTTTTTCAGTCGCGAACTTAAGCTCGTGATTTCGATGTCATATGGACCAGGTCGTTACGATCCGGAGTATGAAGAGCGAGGTCACGACTATCCGCTGCCTTACGTGCGTTGGACGGAGAAGCGAAACATCGAGAGTTTTCTCGAACTCATCGGCGAGCGAAAGATTAATGTCGAGCGTTTGACGACGCATCGCTTTCCGATCACGGAGGCAGATCGCGCTTACCAGTTGATCTCCGGCGAACTGCGCGAGCCGAATCTGGGCGTTGTGCTCAACTATGATCCCGACGCTGAGGTAGTGCGAAAGGTTTCGCTCGGCGGGCAGGTTAGAAAGTCGGAAAAATCGATCGTGCTGGGCGTGATTGGCGCGGGCGGTTATGTTCCGGCGATGTTGCTGCCGCACTTCAAGACTGAAGGCGTTGAGTTGCGGGCAATCATGACCGCTTCGGGAATCTCGGCGCACGATGTTGGCAAGCGATTTGGATTTGCGAATGCGGTGTCGAGCGCGGACGAAGTGCTCGATGATGCCGGTGTTAATTTGATCGTTGTAGGCACACGACACGATCTGCACGCTGAGCTTGCGCGCAAAGCGCTCGAGCGAAACAAGCACGTGTTTGTTGAGAAGCCGCTGGCGCTCGACGACGAACAGCTTGATGCAGTGCTTGAGGCTGCCGGCAGTTCGACGGGCCGGTTGATGGTTGGCTTCAACCGCCGTTTCTCCCCCCTGGCACAGCGCGCAAAAGAGTTTTTCGATGGTCGCGACACGCCGCTCTCGATGTTGTATCGAGTGAATGCGGGGCATATTCCGAAGGAGCATTGGACGCAAAATGCTGACGAAGGAGGCGGGCGGATTGTCGGCGAGGTTTGTCACTTCATCGACTTGATGCAGTTTTTGACGGGCGCGCCGCCAGTGTCTGTGTTTGCGGAATCGATCAGCGCGAAGTCGAGCAAGATCGTCGATTCCGATTCTGTTTTTATCACGTTGCGGTTCGCGGATGGTTCGAACGGGGCGGTGGCGTATTTGAGCGAGGGTGATAAGGGATTGGCGAAGGAACGGTTGGAGATATTTGGCGCGGGGCGTGTGTTTGTCCTTGATGATTTCCGGCGTGCGACGCTGTCTAAAGACGGTCGCGAGGAGCAGTTCGTGTTGAAGGCGCAGGATAAAGGACAGCAGGCGCAGGTGCATGAGGTTTGTGCGAGTGTGTTGTCGGGTGGTGATGCTCCGATCGGTCTGGATGAGCTTACGGCGACGACGCGCGCTACGTTTCGCGTGCTCGACTCCCTCCGCGAGCGCCGCCCTTTCGACGTTTAGCTATCCACAGATTACACAGATTGCATAGAAAATCTGCGTAATCTGTGGATGGGGTTTTTCTATGTGTGGGATTGCTGGAACTGTTAGCCTCGAGCCTGAGCGGTTGATCAAGCC
>DATEWS010000580.1:0-5463 GCA_035257785.1 Pyrinomonadaceae bacterium | reverse complement strand
TCTCTGCGCTAACAGTCCACTTAACGCAGAGACCGCAGAGGGCCGCAGAGGGCCGCAGAGACATTTAGCCACAAAAGGCTAACTACCGGGTTAAACCGTGGCGGAGGGCTTTGGCTACTGCTTCAGACTTGGTGTGAACTTGTAGTTTTTCGTAGATGTGACGCAGGTGGAATTTGATCGTATTAACAGATACGTGCAACTCGTTCGCTGCCGTCTTGTAGCTGTGACCTTCGACCAGCATGCGCAACAAGCGCACCTCGTGCGGTGTCAGTTCGTAAGTAGCTTCCTTCGGTGGCTTGATTTCACGAAAGAGGTTGATTACGCGACGCGCGACTTCCGGCGACATCGGTGAACCACCCTCGACTGCTTCCTTCAACGCCTCGACGAGCTTGACCCACGGCGTCTTCTTTAATAAGTAGCCACAGGCGCCCGCGCAGAGCGCGTCGAAGATTCGCTCGTTGTCGTCGTAAACCGTCAGCATCAGGATCAACAATTCGGGAGAGCGTTGCTTAAGAATCGCGATGCCGCTGATGCCGTCCATGCCCGGCAGACCGATATCCGAAAGCACAATGTCCGGAAGATTGTGCGGAATCTTCGCGAGCGCTTCTTCCATCGAGCCGTAAACACCGATGCAGCGGTAACCGGGCGTGGCGTTGAGAAGCTGCGCGAGTCCCTCGCGAATGTCGCGCAGGTCTTCAACGATCGCCACTTTGATAGTTCGAGTTTCAGTCATCGCAACCTTCGGATCTTAACCGTACGAACATCACGAGTCACCGCCCATTCGGGTAGGGCCACCACCGCGTTCGCGAACGGATTGGAACTTTCAACATTACGCTCGTGCCGCGTCCTAAATCTGAATCGATCTTCAAACTGCCGCGGAGCGCGTGCGCGCGTCGCTGCATACTCGCAAGACCATGCCCGCCCATGCCGGTCGTATTTCCATTCGCTGACGGTTCAAATCCCCTGCCGTTGTCCGTAATCGAAATCGTCAGCCATGGACCATTGATACTGAACGCCACTCCAGCTTCCGTGCAATCCGAATGTTTGACGACATTGTTGATACATTCTTTGAAGATCAAATAAACCTCGCGTCGCAGATCTGCGCCGAGCTGAACATCCTTTTCGTCGAGGGTTGAGCGAATCGTGAAGTCGATGTTTTTCGCGTCGAGCAGGTCTTCGGCAAATCGACGCATGCGATGTGTCAGGTCGCTGAGGTGATCGCGTTGTGGATTCACTGCCCAGACGATGTCGCTCATCGCGTCAACACAGTCGCGCGAAGTGTCCGCTATCTGCGCCAGCGCCGGAGATCCTTTGATCTGCGACAACTCCTGACCGGCAACATCGCTCAGGATCGCGATCTTCGACAAACTCGCGCCGATATCGTCGTGAAGATCGGTGGCGATGCGCGTGCGCACGCGTTCGAGCTCGATCAGCCGTCGGGTGTGATAGCGATAAGCCAGATGCGTCGCAGCGATCAAAGCTACGACGATCAAAGTAATGAACCACCAGCGCTGCCAAATCGGCGGCACGATCGTGAACCGCATCGACGCCAATTGACTACTAAAAACACCGTCCGCGTTCACCGCTCGCACGAGAAAGTTATAACTACCCGGTTTCAGGTTTGCGTAGTGAACAATCCGCTGATTCGTCGGTGCGCTCCAGTCGTTATCGGCGCCAATAAGCATGAATTGATACCGGTGCACGTCACCCGAGCGAAATCCCAAACTCACAAACTTGATCTCGAGTTGATTCTTATTTGCCTCAAACTCCAGACCCCCGAGTTGCGTCACACCCAGCTCGGAGATTGGCAGATCGTTGCCGGCCACGCTCACCTGCTGAATCAGAATCGGCGGCGGCGTGGATGGTCCATCCATCGTCGGCGCGAGTTTCGATAAGCCCTGCAACGTACCGAACCAAAGCGTGTGGTTATGATCTCGAAAAGCAACGTTCACAAAACCATTCGGCAAACCATCCGCCATCGTGAAGCGTTTGACTCGACCTGTGTCCGGCTCGAGACGATCGATACCGATGCCCGTCCCAACGTAAATGCGGCCCCACTGATCTTCAGTGATACACGTGATCTGATCGCTCGAAAGTCCTTCCGTCGTCGTGTAGTGAACAAACGTCGGGCGCTGCTGCGAAGGATCATCGACGCGCGCGAGGCCACCTTCCGTACTCGCGATCCACAGTCGTCCCAGTTGGTCCAGATGAAAGGCGCGAATCATTCCCGCAGGCACGCCGTCAGTTTTGCTGAATGACTCAAAACGACCATCGCGATAACGCGCTAAGCCGCCCCAGTAAAAACCGATCCAAAGATTTCCGCTGCGATCTTCCTGAAACGCTGTCGGCGCACTGTCGTCGCGTCCGGCCATCTCTGGCGAATACGTGTATATCTTGCCCGTCGCGCGCTCCCAACGATTCAGATAAGAGTGCGAAGGAGTGCTGATAATGCTGATCCAAACGTCGCCGCGCGAATCTTCGTACAAACGAAACGGTTCGTTGCCGCTTAGACCATTCTCCGACGTAAATACTTTGACGGGTCGTGCCGTCGCCAGATCTGACATCGACCGCACATGCGGAAACTGAAACAGTCCGCCGTTTGCCGGAATCCACCACTGTTGCATTCGATCCTGAAGAAACAGTTGATTCCAACCCCATGTGGGAACAACATTAGCAGGCAAGTTGACGCGAATGTTTTCGAAGCGACGTCCGCTGAACCGATGAATGTGAAACGAAGTAGTCGCGAGCGTGGTGGTAACTGCGTACAACTCACCCGAATGATCTTCACCCAAAGCGGCGATGCGCGACACTTCCAAACCATCAGCTTCCGAATAAGACGTAAAGCCGAGCCGCGTTATCTTCATCGCGCCACCACTCTCGCTGCCGACCCAGAGATTTCCATCCTGGTCTTCAGCGATCGTTCTCATTTCATTGCCGCTCAGGCCATGTTCGCGAGTGTAATTAATGAAGTGACCGCCATCAGGCAGTACATCGGGAGAAAACTCGGAAACACCGTGAGTCGTAGCCATCCACAACCAACCGCTGCGCGTGCGATACAGCGCATAGATGCCTTCACTCAACATGCCGTCTTTCTTCGTGTAAAGACGTTCGACTATCGAATGGCCCTGCTGAACGTTTGCAACGAGACGACAGAGTCCGAGTCCGGTGGCGAGCCAGAGTGTTCCGTCAGGATCTTTCAATATGTCGCGGACGTGCGGATGCGGCAGTCCATCTTTCACACCGAATCGTTCGACTTTGCCGTCACTAAAACGACGAAAGAGTCCCTGCTCGGCGCCTATCAATAAAACTCCGGGCGAGGCTTCGATAATGCTCGTGAGGTCCAAACCTTCGTCGGGCTTCTCGCCGAGGCTGACGTATTCCATCTGCCAGTCGTTACCCGTTTGACGAAGCACGTGTAGGCCATTGCCGGTGCCGAACCAAATCGTTCCCGAGGAGTCCTCATATAGATCTGTGGTTACTTCGGCATCAGGTCGCGTTTTGGGAATGTAAGCTTTGAATTTCGAATCGGGAGCCGGCGCGATCGGATTGAAGTGTGCGAGGCCGTTGGCAGTTGCGACCCAGTAGTCGCCGGTATGTGTGATGAGCAGATCAAAAACCTGCCGGTGCGGCAAACCGTGCGCGACTGTGTAGTTTACAAACTCGTAACCATCGAATCGCGAGAGCCCGTCGTAAGTGCAGAACCACAGATAGCCGCGCGGGTCGGAAACGATCTTGTAAACGCGATCGCGCGCGAGGCCATCGGCAGTCGTATACGTTCGGATCGGAAGCTGTTCGGCGCCGCTTCGCGCAATCGAAACGAGAATCAGTATGACTATGGCAAACGCTCGCTTCACGGCGCGTATGATAGTCATAAAGACGATCCAGTTTGAAGAATTTTATCGGTGGCCCTCGGCGGCCCTCGGCGATCTCTGCGTTGAAAATACATCTTTAGCGCAGAGATCGCAGAGGGCCGCAGAGTCCTCTACAAAGCTCTCGGAATGCGTTATTCTCTTGCGCACTATGAGAAATCTACCCGCTTCCCTCTTGACTATTGTTGCAGCCTTGCTGCTCTTCACACTTAACGTCACGGCTCAGCAGGCAAGCACTGCCGCAGCCACCTCCGCGATAAAGAACGTTCAGATAACACCGTCAACGAAGGAAGCTGAAGTTGGCCAACAGGTGAAACTCACCGTTGTGGCCACCGATGCTGCCGGCAACACAGTAAACGAAAAGGTTTCAGCCTTTTTTGCCGGGCCCTTCGACATTGCCGCCGTCGATGATGATGGCAACGTGAAACTCTTCGGCACCGGCGAGGTTACTGTCGGGGCGCTGGTGGGCGGTACGCCGGGCTTTGCGACGTTCATGGTCAAGCCGCCGAGCATCAAAACCGTTGAGATAACTTCGATCAAGAGTCCGATCGTTGTCGGCGGCAGCGTTCAACTCGATGCGGTGACGCGCATCGTTGGCGGCAGTCCGCGCGCTGGCGTTCCGATCAATTGGACTTCTGATAACGCACAGGTGGCGACGGTCGCCGACGGCGGCGTTGTCACTGGAGTTGGACCAGGCAAAGCCACGATCACAGCGACAGCCGGTGCGGGTACAGCAACGACTACCGTCACAGTCGTGAAGAACAATCTGCGTAATCTTTCCGTCACAGGCGGCGCGCCGGCTGCACGCACCGGCGATGTGATTCGCTTAAAAGCGCAGGGAGATCCGGCGGGCGACTTCACTTCTCGCTGGTCAGTCAGTGGTAGCGGAGCAACGATTGATTCAACCGGCGCCTTCGTTGCTGAACGACCGGGCACTTACATCGTCACGGCAACGAGCGGCAAACTCTCGTCAAGCTCGTCGATCGTTGTTACACCACGCAATCTCGAACGAGAAGTGGAGGTCGTCGGCCGCGCGCCAATCAAAGATTTCCAGGGCGCTGAACAGTGGATCATCGGCAACTATGCTTACTACTCCACGATTTCCGATAGGTTCATGGTCTATGACATCTCGGATCCGGCGCATCCGAAACTCACTGACACGATCAAAGTTGACGCGCGCATCGTCAACGACATCATGACGACTGCCGACGGCAAGATTCTCGTGATCTCACGCGAGGGCGCGTCGAATCGTAAAAACGGAATCGCATTCTATGACACGTCCGATCCGGCACATCCGAAGTTGATCTCGGAATACACAGCGACAGTGACGGGTGGTGTTCACAGTGCTTTCGTTAACAATCACTACGTTTATCTCACCGACGACGCGACGGGCTCGATGCGTGTGATCGATTTCGCAGACGTCAAGAACCCGAAAGAAGTCGCGCGGTGGCAAAGTGATAATCCGTTTGCCGAAACGACTCGCACGAAAGACGGCGAGCAGGTTACCGGACGCTATCTTCACGATCTACAGGTGAAGGATGGTCTCGCGTATCTCGCGTACTGGCATGATGGCTTGATCATTCTCGATGTCGGC
>DATEWS010000579.1:0-2312 GCA_035257785.1 Pyrinomonadaceae bacterium | reverse complement strand
CCGTTAAAGAATAGTTCAATCTTGATCGCCTGACCACTTTTGCACAAAGGTAAGCCGCAGATTTCGCGGATGACTGCGAAGATCTGCGGCTTTGTGTTTTGTCTACTGCGGGAATCCTCCTTTGAGCCACGTCTGAAGCGTGGTTTGGATGTCCTGCCCTGACATCTGAGATCCTTTCACTGCAACTGAGTAGCCAGCGTCGGTAATATAGGGACCGTCAAGAGGCATCTGCGAACCCGGGCCGGTACCCATTAACATCGTGTAGAAGAGCGAGTTCAGCGGGTTGTTCTTATCCATGATCGGACTGCCGAAGTTAGGAACCGAACCAGTCGTGAACTCCTTGTAGTCTGCGTCAGCATTACCCGTCGCACGCCAAAACGGATTGCCATTGTCTTCGTTATGGGGCGAATCGGAAATTGGGTTGGTTGTATCTGCCGCAGCAATAGCATCCAGCATGTTCTGAATATCGGCAAAGTGTGGACTTGCAATCGGGGCCATGAATTATCTCCTTTTTCGGTTTGATTTTGGTTTCGCGGGCGGCTTCTCTGTTCTACTGCGCTCGATGAAGGTCCTCAGCTCTCTGAAGGTTGGATCCGTCATCAATAAGCTTGGTACCTTCGGTGGAAATGCATGGTCCGCAAGAGACCAGAGAAAGTCCGTTTTTGTTTTCGTAATGTTATGACAGCCCATGCATCCGCCGAGTGCTATGGAATTCTGATCGAAAGTTTCCATAGTGATGTTGGCGAAGCTCGTGTTAGCTCCAGTACCCGGAAAAGAAAACGGCGGCGTTCCCGGATTGTTGGGAGCGTTGCCGGGCACTGGCCATTGTGTCATTACCAGTTGGTAGTACTGCCACACACTCCCGGCAGCCTTCAATACCTTTTGGTAATTAGCATTTGTTTGGACCGTCGAGGGAAGACCATGGACCACCAACGTACTGATGGGCATCGTCCTCGTGACATTGAAAGGAGGAGGCACTGGAGTCGGTAGTGGATCAACTGAATATGGATTCACGGAAGGCATCGGTTTGGGGGTGCCGTCGTTGAACGCGTAAGTTCCGGGCGCACCGGGCTGCGCTGGAGGCACGTTATCTACCTGCTCAAAAGTGGACCAAATCCACTGTGGCCGAGTCGGCGTCTTCTGCACGATGTGCAAACCTACGAGTCCCATCAACTTCTGCGAACATTTACCTGTCATTGGATCCATCACCCAGGCCGTGCGCGTGTAGTAGCGCTGAGGATTCCTGGCCTTGGTCATGTCCATCCACGCTGACTTGATATCGATAGACTGTGGATCGAAAGTGATCGTTGACGGCAGTTTCGCCTTCAGGTACCAACCGTTGCTGGTGATCTGGTCAAACTCGACTTGATTGTACGCGGTGAGGTAGCTGACATAAGTCTGATTCTGTGCCACTAACGGCCCGACCAATTTGCCAAAGCCGGCCTGGCCCAGATCACTGAACTTCGAGAACGACGCCAGCACGAGATCATTAAAGCCAGTTTCTACTCCACAGGCATTCATCGGCGGTGGATCGTAGGAGTTCCACGGTGTAGGTGCTGAACCATCAAAATGGAAGAGTTCCCAAAGTCCTTTGTAAGTCTCAAAGACTCTTGGTCCCGCACCATCAACTGTCTTCGTAGTGTCTGGTACGCCACGATGTCCTTCGAGAGCCGGCCAGACGAGCGCGATAAAACTGCGCCACGAATAGTCGTCGAAAAATGCGATCGCATTGTCCGGCCCCGGGAACGACGACGGAATACACACGTCGCAGGGAACTTGTGACGAAGTGATGGTGGTGACGGGTGCGTCAGGGCAGGTTGCAACCGACGAGCATGGGTAAGGCGTCGGAGTCGCCTGCGCCGGCGGCAAATTGTTAGTGCCAGAGAGAACTGGTTGTTGCCATGGATCAAGAACAATAATCATCGCAGCGCTCATTGCGAGGAGACACGCTGTTATAAATAGTCTTGAACTTGAGGGGAAAAGCTTTTTCATTTCTCGTTTTCTCCTTAAGGATGAACAGACTGAGATTGTTAGCAGAACGGCTACTAGTGAGGCCGCTGCTGTCTAAGTTGAGAGCAAGCGAGGCTTACCGCAAAGTCAGAACCCGGAATAACCTTCTGAACGTTGAGCTAATTGCTAGAGGTAAAGACAGGACCTAACAACCCTTGGCTTGAGACGGCGGAATGTATCATAGCCAAAGAGTTGAGGCAATTTTTTTGTTTCGTGTGAGGTCTATCTAATTACACTTACTGTCTCAGACTGAGCGCACTCTCGCGAATGAGTGCATAGATTTCGTCGAGACCGGCAGGTGC